>JBKJRE010000304.1:0-11785 GCA_046594775.1 Rhizobiaceae bacterium
CATATTGCTCCCGAGTGATTTCAGTCCAGGCCATCCGATCCTCCGTAGTCTTTGCAAACCACAGAGAATCACAAGTCGCTGAAATCACTCAACTTAATTTTCGGTTGGGCTCTTAGACATTTTGCCATCACGCTCGCCGTTGCGGCAAGCTATGCCGCCATCCCGCTTGCGAACGCGCAAGAGGGTGAATACGCGGTGCTGATGAAGACGCTGTCGAACCCGTTCTGGGGTGCGATGGGCATGGGCGTTGAGGACGGCGCCAAGGCAGCCGGCGTAAAATATTTCGTTCAGGCTGTCGAGAGCGATCAGGCCGCTGAACCGCAGCTCAACGTCTGCAACACGATGCTGGAGCGGAAGCCGGTGGCGATGATCACCGCCGCTATCAACTCGACCAACCTGCTTCCCTGCCTCAAAGCAGCCCAGGAAGCGGGCATCAAGGTCGTTGACCTCGACGGCAACCTCGACCCAGCCATCCTTGAAAAGGAGGGTATCAATATCACCTTCCGGATCGGGTCGGATAATGTCGCGGCCGGCGCCCAAGGCGCCGAATATCTGGTGTCCAAGGTTGGCGCCGACGCCAAGGGTCCGGTTCTCGTGATTGAAGGCCTTCCGGCAACATCACCGGCCAGAAGCGTGCCACAGGCTTTGCCGAAAAGCTCAAGGCATTGGCGCCGGGTCTGGAAATCGTCGCTTCGCTGCCGGGCGACTGGGACCGCGGCAAGGCTGCCTCGATCACCAACGACATCCTGACCCGCAACCCGGATCTTGTCGCGATCTTCGCCGCCAATGACGGCATGGCGCTTGGCGCTGTCGAAAGCGTCTATGCCGCAGGCAAGGGGGACCAGGTCACGATTATCGGCGTTGACGGCAATTCCGACGCCGTCAAATCCATCAAGCAGGGACGCCTCAACGCTTCTGTTGCCCAGCTGCCTTATTTGGTGGGCAAGCAGGCCGTGGAAGACGTCAAAAAGGCGCTCGCCGGCGAGACCGTGCAGGCCGACATCGCCGTGCCGACGCTTGTCCTAACGAAGGACGTTCTCGAAGCCGGAACGGAACCCATGCTCGAGTTTGTGAAATAGCGTCATGACAAGCTCCTCCCGGTTTGCCGGGAGGAGCTTCGTTTGAACCCGCCTTTTCTGCCGCCGGGCGCATGAGCCCGACGGCAAGGCACTCGGCAACCTCACTGTCTCGGCAGGAACAAGACCATGGCCACCATTGCCTCCCCAAGCCTGTGGTCCCGCGCCCAGCGCAGCTTCGTGGAGCGGCTCCACGTCCGCCTGGAATCGCTCATCGTGCTGCTGGCGCTTGGCGTTGCCATGTCAATTCTGTCGCCGCACTTTCTTTCGGTCAGCAATTTTCTCAACATCCTGCTCGCCTCGTCGACCATCGGTGTGCTGGCGATTGCTGCCACGTTCGTCATCGGTTCGGGCGGCCTGGACCTGTCGCTTGGTTCGGTCATGGGATTGTCAGGCGTTGTCGGCGCCTTCGTGGCCGTCAATCTCGGCGCCCCCTCGCTGGTCGGCGTGGCCGCCTGCATCCTAGCGGGCGGCATTGCCGGCTACATCAATGGGCAGATAGTCACCCGTGCCTTCGTGCCGGCCTTCATAGTCACGCTCGGCATGCTCGGCATCGCGCGCGGGCTGGCGCTTGTCATTTCAGGCGGACGCGTCATCTACGGGCTTCCAGATTTCCTGCTCTTCCTCGGTCAGGGACGTCCCTGGGGCATTCCGGTGCCGGTGCTCATACTCGTCGCCACAGCCATAGTCGCGCATTGCGTCCTCGCTTACACGCGCTTCGGCTATCACACCCTTGCCTTGGGAGACAACGAAGGCGCCGCCCGTGCTGCCGGCATAAATGTCGAACGGCAGCGCCGCACCCTCTACACATTGTCGGGCGCTCTCGCCGGCCTTGCCGGAATGCTGTTCATGGCGCGCATCAATTCCGGCGACCCAACGGCCGGCCTCAACTACGAACTGACGGCGATCACCGCTGCCATCATTGGCGGCACCAATCTGTTCGGCGGCCGAGGCTCGATCCTTGGCACGATGACAGGCGCGCTCATCATGGGTGTGCTGCAGAACGGGTTGAACCTGCTTGCGGTCCAGTCCTACTACCAGCAGATGGCGATCGGAGCCGTGCTGATATTCGCGGTGTTCATCGACCAGTATCAGATCCGCAAGGAGTCCCGCTCATGACGCTGCTCCGCCTTTCGGGCATAGAAAAGAGTTTCGGCGCCGTCGGCGTTCTGCACGGCGTCGACCTCGACGTTGCCGCGGGCGAGGTGGTCGGGCTGGTCGGTGACAATGGCGCAGGCAAGTCAACCCTGATGAAGACGGTCACCGGCATCTATCGTGCCGATGCCGGCTCAATTGAACTGGACGGCGCCGACATCCAGCATCTTGATCCGGGCCAACGTCGGCAGCTTGGTATCGAAATGATCTACCAGGACCTGTCGCTGGCCAAGCAGCAGGACGTGGCGAACAATATCTTCCTCGGACGCGAGCCCGTCAGGAAGTGGCTAGGTATCCTGCCGGGGATCGTCGACAAGGCCCGCATGAACCGGGAGGCCCACAACATGATCGAGCGTCTCGGCGCGCATCTGCCGTCAATCGATCGCCCGGTCGGGTCGTTTTCCGGCGGCCAGCAGCAGACTGTCGCGATCGCACGTGCGCTGACCTTCAATCCGAAACTGGTGATCATGGATGAACCAACGGCAGCGCTCGCCGTGCGCGAGGTGCAAAGCGTGCTCGACCTCATCAGGCGCCTGAAATCGGAGGGCATCGCCGTCATTCTGATTTCGCACCGGCTCAACGATGTCCTGTCCGTCACCGACCGGATCGTGGTGCTGCGCCATGGGCAGGCGGCCGCAAACCTGACTACGGCCGATACCAACATGACCGAGGTAGTCTCCCACATTGTTGGAGGCGGCGAAACAGCTGCGGCGGCAGCGCACGAAGAACGGGGATAATCGATGAATACGCTCGGACTGCACACATTCGCAATTGCGCCCGTGTGGGACATCGCCGCAATTGAACCACGGATGGAGCGGCTGTACGGCCATGGCGTCGGGTTATTTGAAATTCCGCTGCTCAGGCCCGAAGAAATAGACGTCACAGCCACCGTCGCGTTTCGCAAGACGCATGACGTCGAGGTGGTCTGTTCGCTCGGCCTGCCCGGCTTGCTGGACGTTACCGAGCGTCTCGACGAGGCACTGGCCTTCATGATGCCCGCCTTCGAGGTTTCGCGCGCCGTCGGCAGCGCGGCGCTGAGCGGCGTGACTTACGGAACCCTCGGTCATACCACCGGGAGCGCGCCAACAACGCGGGAGATGGACGGCATCTGCCGCTATCTTGAACATGCAGCCAAAATGGCGGCTGCTCACGGGTTGAAGCTCGGCATCGAGCCGTGCAATCGCTACGAAACCCATCTCCTGAATCGTGGATCGGATGCGGCGCGGCTCATCGAGCGCGTCGGGGCTGCCAATCTGTTCATCCATCTCGACACCTACCATATGAACATCGAGGAGGAGAGCTTCGCCTCGGGCTTCCGGGAGGCTGCACCCTATCTCGGCTATGTGCATGTCTCGGAAGCCAACCGGGGCGTCCCTGGTCGCGGCATGCTCAAATGGCAAGAAGCCATGCAGGCGATGGTCGACATCGGTTATACGGCGCGGTGACCCTGGAGAGTATGAACCACGTGGACAAGGATATTGCAGCCGGCCTCGCCGTTTGGCGGCCGGTTGCCGATAATCCCGACGACGTGATCGAAGTCGGGCTGCCCTTTCTGCGAAGGACGGCCGCCGAGGCGGGTATGCAGCTAGGGAAGTAGACTTGCAGCGAAAATCGCTGTCGGCCCCTCTACATGCAGAACACATGTCAGGACTGTGTCCTTGGCCGAAACGAGCAGGTTCACCGGTGCGACCGCAGATGAACCGCGAAACGGCGTGGGGACGCGTCGCTCTTCCAGAACACCAGCTTCACCTGAACCGGATCACCGGGTGGAAGCCGGACCCGGTCCAAGGTCCGACTACCTGCCACATGCGAGTGGCGGGGAGGTGTCCGGTTGTGCCGGCAAATATCCGAGGCTCGGACGGCTTTTTGACCGGTCGGGCGACATTTGCTCATACGCTCCCGCCAGCGAGAAGATCGACGTCTCGTCGAACGATGAAGCGACTACTTGCAAGCCCACCGGCAATCCGCCCGACGTGAATCCAACCGGAAGTGAGGCGGCCGGTTGTCCTGTGAGATTAAACGGGTACGTGTAGGTCGCCCACGATACGATGTTCTTGTCCTCGAATCCGGGCGGCACATTTGTCCCAATCTCGAAGGCGGTCACAGGCAGCGTCGGAGTCAAGAGCAGATCAAATTCCTCGAAGAACTGCCGTATTCGTTCCCGGAATTGATACCGGGCAAAGACCGTTTCGTAGTATCCCCGCATATCCTGCCCGAGGGCCTGTTGCAGAACCTCAAGGACGGCAGGATCGAGCAGGTCGGGTCGGCCAATGATCACGTCACGCAGTTTCGTTCCGACCCCGGCGTAAAACTCGGACGTCCACATTTCGATCGGATCTTCCATGACGTTCTCGACAAGCTCGACTTCGATCCCGAGCGTCTCGATGTGCTTGACCGCCTGCTCCGTGATCTGCGCCACCTCTGGATCAGATCGTCCGTAACCGAGCGTTGGGCTCCAAGCCACCCGCATCTTTCGACAGGTCTCTGACGCGCCGACGAAGTCGGTATGAGTTTCCTTGACTGTAAAGGGATCGCGCCTGTCAAAACCCGAGATTACGGAAAGCACAATCCCAGCATCTTCTGCGTTGCGCGCGAGCGGGCCGACATGTGCGAGCGTCGGCGTCGCCGAAGTCGGGAATATGGCAACGCGGGAGAACTGGGCCTTGATGCCAAACAGTCCACACAGTGCGGCCGGTATCCGGACCGAACCGCCACCGTCAGTGCCTATGGCATAGGGAACCAGTCCTGCGGCGACCATTGCCGCTGCGCCGCAGCTCGATCCGCCAGGCGTCCTTGTCGGGTCCCACGGATTGCGGGTGATGCCCGTCAGCGGACTATCGCCGACAGCTTTGCAGCCAAACTCGCTTGTGGTCGATTTGCCCAGAATGACTGCGCCCGCCTGGCGCAATCTTCCCACCGATGGTGCATCAGCAGTGACCAGCACATCCGCAGTGGCCACAGAACCTGAGCGCTGTGGCATCCCGGCGACGGCAATCAGGTCTTTGATGGATGTTGGAATGCCATCGAGGTCGCCCAGCCTTTCGCCACGCATCAATCGAGCCTCCGCGGCCTGCGCCTGGGTCAGCGCGCCGTCGAAATCTGTCCACGCAAACATGTTGAGAACAGGCTCGAGCGCTTCATAACGCTTGATCACATCGTCCAGCAGTTCCGTGGGCGAAAAATCCTTTCGCGAAAGGCCGCAACTGATCTCCCTGACCGTCATGAATGAAAAGTTTGACATATGTATCTCGTCCGTTCTTGGGCCGAGCGCGGCGCGCTCGGCCGTTCAAGCGCCCGTCATTCCTCGAGGAGCGCAACCGCACGCACCGGCGAGCCGGACCCGTCCTTGAACTTGATGGGAAGGCCGATGAACTCGAACTCGCCCTTGCCGACAACCGCCTCGAGGTTCACCAGCCATTCGTAGTGAGAGATCCCCAGATCGCGGCAAAGCCTGTGCTGTGCGAAGATATTGTCGCTGGGCTTGTCGGTAGACGGTCCTTCGACCCCATGCATGCGCGATCCTCTGTCGTAGAGCCATTGCGTGGCCTCAACGGTCAGTCCCGGGTTGCCCCAGACAAGCTGGTGCTTATCGCCGGCATTGCGCTCATGAAACCCGGTGCACAGCAGGACGATGTGGCCGTCGACGGCGACGCCCGCCGCCTTTTCGGCATCCTCCATGTGTTGGGCCGTGATGTCTTCCAGGTCAGCAATGTGCCTCAGGTCGAAGCAGACCGCCTTGCCCATAAACAGATCAAGCGGCATCTCGTTGATCGGCGCACCCTTCGGATTGACGTGAAGAAACGCGTCCACATGGGTGCCGACATGATCGAGCATGCCGATGTAGTTGGTCTGAAAGGTCATTGGATCACCCTCGACTCCGAGACCAAAGGAGAGTGTGCTCTCGTGAGACAACGACTTAAGATAAATCGGGCTTTGAAATAGCTTGTGAGCCGCCATGTTGTCTTCGATGGTCAGGCTCAGATCGACAATTTTCTTGGCCATGAGGCTTCCTTTCAGGTTTTGCGACGAAACGATCACACTAAAGAAGGCAACCAGGTGGCGACACCCGACACGGCCGCGATGTACGCCACAAGAATAAGAAGGGTGGTCCAGTTGGGCATCAAGCCGCGAATTATGTTGCCCAATGTGACATCCGGGGTCGGATATGCTACCTCTTACGGTGTAATCGCATTTTTTCCTATGACGAGTAGGGTCCCCATCGCGCGTTAGATGCTTCTGGCGCGGCTGACAGGGCTGAAGCTGCTTTCGCAGTTTCACCCATTGTCTGGCGGTCTAACGCCAGGCGAGAGCCATGCGGTCAGGCCAGGCGCCCGAGTTTCGCCCGGTCAGGTCAGCGGGCTTTCTGGATGCGCCACAAACATCGGAATTCACATCGGCTTATTGTTGCTTGCTGGATAGCATCAACCACTCAGTTTAACGACGCGCTTGCCGAAAGCCTCGCCTTTCAGGAGGCCGAAAAATGCCGCCGGGGCCTGTTCTAGACCTGAGATCATTTCCTCGCGATACCGGACTTTTCCCTGCGCCACCCAGTCGCCCATCTGCTTGGCGAATTGCGGATAGAGATGGCCGAAATCGTCGAAGACTATAAAGCCGCGCATGGTTATCCGTTTGCGCAGGATAATGCCCAACAACATGTTCATCCGGTCCGGCCCGTCCGGCAGCGACGTGGCGTTGTATTGCGATATCAGACCGCAAACCGGGATGCGGGCCGAGGTGTTGAGCAGGGGAAGGACAGCGTCGAAGACGGCGCCGCCGACATTCTCGAAATAAATGTCTATGCCATGCGGAACGGCAGCCTTCAGCGCGTCGGGAAAGCCGTCGGCCTTGTAGTCGATGCAGGCGTCAAAGCCCAGCGTGTCGACCACATGGGCGCATTTTTTCCGGCCGCCAGCGATGCCGATGACGTGAAGCCCGAGAATCTTGCCGATCTGACCAACAGTCGCGCCAACAGGGCCGCTCGCCCCGGCGACGACGAGTGTTTCACCCGCTTCTGGCTGGCCAATCTGGGTAAGCCCGGCCCAGGCGGTCAGGCCGGGCATCCCCAGCACGCCAAGCGCCCAGGACGGGTTCTTGGGCTCCTTACCCATGTTGATGACACCGGCGCCGTCGGACAGCGCGTAATCCTGCCAGCCGCCAAAGGCCACGACCCAATCGTTCTCCTCAAATCCCGCCACCTGCGAGGTCACGACCTGCGCCACCGTGCCGCCAACCATAACGGCGCCGATCTCGACCGGGGCGGCATATGAGGGTGCGTCGCTCATCCGGCCGCGCATGTAGGGGTCGAGCGACAGATATTCGTTGCGGAGCAGCATCTGGCCTCGGCCAAGCGTTGGCAGATCCGCAATTTCGAGGCGCAGCGTGTTGTGGTCGGGTTCGCCTTCGGGACGCCGTGCCAGAACGAACCTGCGGTTCTCGGTGCTGGATTGCGTCATGGCGGATCCCTTTCTCGTCAGGCAGCGCGCCTGACTGTCATTGGTGCAGATGAAATAACCAGAGACCGAATGCATCGCTCGGACGGCGTCACAGGGTCGATGGCTTCGCATACCGGTCGTTGAACGAGCAACTGACACGTAGGGCTTTAAAGCTCAAACACAAGCCGGTCGGGTCGGGCGGTCACTTGTCGGCTACTCGTCTGACAGTGGCGGCGCCACCCGGGTTTCAGAAAGGGCCCCCGCAGAATGGCCTCGGACGCTCTGCCATTCCTCAATTTCACCGCCTATCGTCCGAGCAAGTTGCGCTCGACCGTCACAAGGTGTGAAAGCATGGCGTTTTTCGCCGTCTCGGGATCCCTGCACATAAGTGCGTCGACGATGGCGTCATGCTCCTGGCAATAGATCTGCCGACGCTCTTCAGAAAATGACCGCTTTTTCATATCGAACCAAGGCGCCTGGTTGCGCAAGATTCGCGTGAGGTTGTGGATCTCTTTCAGGAATTCGTTGCGTGAGCAGTTGAAAATGCGGTGATGAAATTCCGCGTCCCATTGTTCAAACGCAGGCATGTCCGTCGCTTCCACTGCCGCCAGATGTGCCTCCCTCACCGCACTCAGATCGCCGACACTCGCGTTTGTCGCGGCGAATGCTGCAGCGGCGGGTTCCAACAGTTGCCTGATCTCCATCATGTCCGCGGGACTGGCTCCCTCCATTCGCGCGATCGCAGCCGGAATCGTATCGGCATTGGCAGCGACGAGAAACGTCCCGCGTCCAACCTGCCGGCTAACGGCGCCGCTTTCCTGCAGAAGCCCGACAGCCCTTCTGACCGTATTGCGGGCAACGCCGAATTCCTCGGCCAGATTCCGCTCCGGCGGAATGCGGCCCAGTTCTATCCATTCGCCGGCTTCGATGCGCTTCTTGAGAGCAATGGCGATGTCGGTAGCGACGAGTCGCGGCATGGCATTGTCCAAAACTGATCCGATACTGAACCAATTTAGCAGGCAATCTGCTTATGTCCAGCCCGAAGTCTTGGGTCTCGCATTACGAATAAAGGTCGCATTGCTGCAATGCAGCATCTTTTTCGGTGTGGATGCGGCTTGCCGAGCGCTGCGTTCATCTTTATCGTATCAGAAAAGGCGCTTTAATTGGCTTAACAAAGGTACAGGGTTTAGCTGGATGAAAATTGCGACTTTTTCGATCGCTGGGGAGCGCCGGGTCGGACTTGTCGACCTCGCAAACCGAACTGTCGCACCCTTCGACTTCCCGGTCGAGCGGGCAGCTACCGGGGTGCTGGCGCTGATCGACCGCAATGGCGCCGGCCTGCCGGCCACGCTGTCGCCGATTCCGCTCTCCCAGGTGACGCTCGAGGCGCCGATCCCGCAGCCCCGCCGCAACATCTTCTGCGTCGGCAAGAACTACCACGAACATGCGCATGAATTCGCCAAGAGCGGGTTCGACTCCAGCGCGCAGTCGGGCGCGGTGCCGAAGCACCCGATCATCTTTTCGAAGGTCCCGGAATCGGTCATTGGCATGAGCGAGGCCGTGATAATCGATTCCCGCATTTCGACCGCTATCGACTACGAGGCCGAACTCGCCGTGATCATCGGCAAGGGCGGCCGCGGCATAGTCAAGGCTGACGCTTTCGATCATATCTGGGGCTACACGATCATCAACGACGTGACGGCCCGCGACATGCAGGGCAAATACAGCCAATGGCTGATCGGCAAGTCGCAGGACACGTTCTGCCCGATGGGCCCATGGGCGGTAACCAAGGACGAGATCGACATTCAGACGACAGGCATACGCTGTTTCGTCAACGATGATCTGCGCCAGAACTCGACGACGGACCTGCTGATTTTCGACATTCCGACAATCATCGCCACCTTGTCCGAGGGCATTACGCTGAAACCTGGCGACATTATCGCGACAGGCACGCCCGCTGGCGTCGGCATCGGCTTCACGCCGCCGAAATATCTCAAGGCAGGCGATGTCGTTCGGGTCGAAATCGACGGAATCGGAACGTTGCAGAACCGTTTTGAGGAGCGGCTCTGATGCCCTTGGTGAGAGTTGGACAAGTAGTGGCCGATATCGCCGGACAGGGCTTTCCCGTTATGATGATCCACGGGCTCGGCGGCTCCTCCAACACGTTCCAGCCGCAAATGGCCGCGCTGTCCGGCTATCGGGTCATTCGTGTCGATCTGCCAGGATCGGGGCGCTCGCCCTTGCCCACCGGAACAATGTCGATCGAGGCGATGAGCGAGGCTGTTGTACAGACGGCGTTGAGTCTCGGCGTGGATGTCGCGCACTTCGTCGGCCATTCGCTCGGCACGCTTGTCTGCCAGCATATCGCCGTCGAAAAGCCTGGAATGGTCGCATCGCTGACGCTGTTTGGCGCATTGGCCGAGCCGAGCGACGCTGTGCGTACTGGACTGCAGGGCCGCGCGGAAACAGCGCGCGGCGCCGGCATGGCCGATATCGGCGATGCGCTTGTGGCCAATGCGATCTCGGGGCACACGCGCGAAACGTCGCCGGCGGCGGCGGCGTTCGTGCGAGAGTCGGTGATGCGCCAGGACCCCGAGGGTTACGCACGCACCTGCGAGGCATTATCCAGGGCAACCGCCGTTGATGCCCGCGCCATCAAGGCGCCTAGTCTGCTCGTCACGGGCGATGCCGACACCGTCAACCCGATGAGTGTGGCGCAGGCGCTTGCCGACAAAATTTCTGGTTCGACGCTGTCCGCCATAGACCGATGCGGCCATTGGGCTACTATCGAAAAACCACAGGAAGCAAGCCGAAGACTCGGAGACTTCCTACAGAAACATCGACGTCAATGACCGGACGCGGCACAAGGTTTTTCCGCGTCTGCTTGGGAGGAACAAATGGCTGACGAATATGGTTGGAGCGGCAACGGCAATGGCAGCACCATGTTCACGAACGTTCGCGTGCTCGATTCGACAGGCGAATATCCATACACTGGCGAAGTTCTGGTGCAGGGCAACCGCATCAAGCAAATAACGAAAGGCTCTTCGCGTTTTGGGTCGGCGGCGCCCGGCGCCGGCGGCGCCACGGTGATCGACGGTATGGGCGCGACGCTGATGCCGGGCCTGATCGACGGGCATCTGCATCTCTCCTGGAACAACGCGCCAGGCATCGACCCGATCCAGATGATGGAGCTCGAAGAGCACATGCTGGTGACGATGGAGATGGCCAAGCTGGTCCTTGACGCCGGCTTCACGGCGGGTCGCGGCGCGGCCGCAGCCAAGCCGCGTCTCGACGTGGTGGCCAAGAAATTCATCAACCAGGGCCGCTTCCCTGGACCGCGCTATCTCGCGGCAGGTCCGGAAATCACGACTGTCGGCGGCCTTGGTGATTCCGCCCCCTCACATATTCCCCATGAGGGACTGAACCTCGGCCTCGTGGTTTCGGGCCCTGAAGAGATCAGGCGCACCGTGCGGCAGCTAATCAAGTACGGCGTCGACTCCATCAAGCTCAATCTGTCGGGCGAGTCCATTACGGGCACGGGAGCGGAGGAAACGCCGATGTCGGAAGAGGAAGTGGCGATGGCCGCCTCCGAAGCGCGTTGCCGCGGCAAGGTGCTGTCGGCGCATGCGCGCTCCTCCGGCTCGGTCAAGCAATGTATCCGGCATGGTATCCAGAACATCTTCCACGCTTCCTTCGCCGACGAGGAATCGCTCGACATGCTGGAAGCCGCCAAGGACAAGCACATCGTCGCTCCGGGGATCGCCTGGCTCATCAACACTGCCCGCCACGCCGAGCAATGGGGCATCAAACCGGGCTCGCCGCTATCGCTCGAATATGAGCGCGAACTCGAAATGTGCATCGACACGATGAAGAAGATGCATCGCCGCGGCATCCGCATCTGCATCGGCGGCGACTACGGCTTCGCCTGGACCCCGCAGGGCACCAACGCCAAGGATATCCAGACCTTCGTCGAGATGCTGGGCTTCTCGCCCATGGAAGCCATCCAGGCCGCGACCAAGTATGGCGGCCACATCATGAACATGGAAACCGAGCTCGGCATGATCAAGGAAGGCTATCTCGCCGACCTGTTGCTGGTCGACGGCGATCCGATCTCCGACGTGC
>JBKJRE010000342.1:0-4371 GCA_046594775.1 Rhizobiaceae bacterium
GTCGCCGCGGTGCGCGAATTCTTCGGCTCGTCACAGCAGTCGCAGTTTATGGACCAGACCAATCCGCTGTCCGAAGTGACCCACAAGCGCCGCGTCTCGGCGCTTGGGCCGGGCGGCTTAACGCGCGAGCGCGCGGGCTTCGAAGGCCGCGCGCTCACGGGTGAGACCGCCGGGGCCCAAGGCCGACACGCGGCGGTTGTGGGTGACTTCCGACAGCGGGTTGGTCTGGTCCATGAACTGCGAGAGCTGGCTCGAGCCGAAGAACTCGCGCACCGCCGCCGCCGCCGGCTTGGCGTTGATCAGATCCTGCGGCATCACGGTGTCGATATCGACACTGGACATGCGCTCCTTGATCGCGCGCTCCATGCGCAGCAGGCCGACGCGGTACTGGTTTTCCATCAGCTCGCCGACCGAGCGCACGCGGCGGTTGCCGAGATTGTCGATGTCGTCGATCTCGCCCTTGCCGTCGCGCAGTTCGACCAGCGTCTTTACCACGGCGAGGATGTCTTCCTTGCGCAGCACCCGCACGGTATCCTCGGCCTTCAGCTCGAGGCGCATGTTCATCTTGACGCGGCCAACGGCCGACAGATCGTAGCGGTCGCTGTCGAAGAACAGCGAGTTGAACATGGCTTCCGCGGTGTCGATGGTGGGCGGCTCGCCCGGACGCATCACCCGGTAGATGTCGAACAGGGCGTCCTGACGGCTCTCGTTCTTGTCGATCGCCAGCGTGTTGCGGATATAGCCGCCGATGTTGATGTGATCGATGTCGAGAATCTGGATTTCCTTGTCGCCGGCGGCGAGCAGGACCTTCAGGGTCTTTTCGTCGATCTCGTCGCCAGCCTCGAGGAAAATCTCGCCGGTGCCGTGATTGACGATGTCCTCGGCCAGATAGCTGCCGATCAGATCCTCGTCGGTCGCCTTGATGGCCTTCAGGCCCTTTTCGGCGAGCTGCTTGGACTGGCGGGCGGTGATCTTCTTGCCGGCCTCGACAACGACTTCGCCGGTATCGGCGTCAACCAGGTCGGTAACCGCCTTGAGGCCGCGGAAGCGGTCCTGGTTGAACGGAATGCGCCAGTGGTCGCCGGCCCGCTTGTAGGTCAGCTTGCTGTAGAAGGTCGACAGGATCTCTTCGGGATCCATGCCCAGCGCCATCAGCAGCGAGGTCGCCGGGATCTTGCGGCGACGGTCGATGCGCGCATGCACAACGTCCTTGGAGTCGAACTCGATGTCGAGCCAGGAACCGCGATAGGGAATGACGCGGGCGGCAAACAGCAGCTTGCCCGACGAATGGCTCTTGCCCTTGTCATGGTCGAAGAAGACGCCCGGCGAACGGTGCATCTGCGAGACGATGACGCGCTCGGTGCCGTTGATGATGAAGGTGCCGTTGAGCGTCATGAGCGGCATGTCGCCCATATAGACATCCTGCTCCTTGATGTCCTTGATCGACTTCGCGCCGGTATCCTCGTCGATATCGAACACGATCAGGCGCAGCGTCACCTTTAGCGGCGCCGCATAGGTCAGGTCGCGCTGACGGCACTCGTCAACGTCGAATTTCGGCGCCTCGAACTCGTACTTGACGAATTCCAGCATCGACGAACCGGAAAAGTCGGAGATCGGGAAAACCGACCGGAAAACGGCCTGCAGCCCCTCGTCGGGACGGCCGCCCTCCGGCTCGTCAACCATCAGAAACTGGTCGTAGGATGCCTTCTGAACCTCGATGAGGTTCGGCATTTCCGCTACCTCGGGGATGTGTCCGAAGAATTTCCTTACGCGTCTGCGGCCATTGAATGTCTGCGTCTGGGCCATCGTCGCTCCTTGCCTTGTCTCTTGGGGCGCGGCCTAGCCGGCGCGCCTTGCAAATTCCATGACCGCCGCCTGCGGTCCGTCAAAAACGGTCAAAAACCCGTTTCCTGAAAGCCGCTTCGGCCCTCGGGAAAGAGGTTCCCCAACTCAAACACCGGTACGTCGACGCCCCGATGGACAGGGCTGGCGGACGGCCTTCGCCGCCCGCCGCATACCTGTAACGCCTACTTCAGTTCAACCTTGGCGCCGGCAGCTTCCAGCTGGGCCTTGAACTTGTCGGCGTCAGCCTTGGAAACAGCTTCCTTGACCGCCTTCGGAGCCGCTTCAACCAGGTCCTTGGCTTCCTTGAGGCCAAGACCGGTGATTGCGCGCACTTCCTTGATGACGTTGATCTTCTGCGCGCCAGCTTCGGTCAGGACGACGTCGAATTCCGTCTTTTCCTCGGCCGGAGCCGCGGCGGCAGCGCCACCGCCGGCGGCAGCGGCGGCAACCGGAGCAGCCGCCGAAACGCCCCACTTTTCTTCAAGAAGCTTCGAAAGCTCGGCCGCCTCGAGGACGGTCAGGCTCGAAAGGTCGTCTACGATCTTTGAGAGATCAGCCATTGCAATATTCCTTCATAAGGTTCGAACGTGTGTTTGTGATAGCGAGGAACGGCCTCATGCCGCCTCGTCCTTCCGGGCGTAAGCGCCGATGACGCGTGCAAGCGAACCTGCAGGCGCATTGACGATCTGGGCGATCCGGGTTGCCGGCGTGGCGATCATGCCAACCAGCTTGGCGCGCAACTCGTCGAGCGACGGGAGCTGGGCCAAAGCCTTCACTCCGTCGGCGTTGAGCGAGGTCGTGCCCATTGATCCGCCGAGGATGACAAGCTTGTCATTGCCCTTGGCGAAATCGGACGCGACCTTCGGCGCCGCAATCGGATCTTCCGAGTAGGCGATCAGCGTCTGTCCCTTGAACAGATCGATGATGCTCTCGGATTCCGTGCCCTGAAGAGCGATTTTGGCGAGACGGTTCTTCGCGACTTTGACGGTGCCGCCCGCAACGCGCATTTTCGACCGGAGGTCGTTCATTTGCGCCACGGTGATACCGGCATAGTGGGCCACGACGACTGAACCTGCGTTCGAGAACGCCGTGTTCAGGCCCGTGACGAGTTCGCGTTTTTCCGCTCTGTCCACTGCCTATCTCCAGTTGACCCCTGTCCATGAAACGGAACAGCGGTCGGGTTGCCTTTGCCGCGCGGGCTATCCGATATTCCGGATCTCCCGAACAGCGCTCGAGGATCCTGCCCCCTTCTCCGTCGCTCCGGTTCCCCGGAGCCGCGCAAAAAGGCAAACACGGTTCGAACCATTCATCGGAGCTATGAGGCGCCCCTTTGTCCGGTCTTCACCCGTCTCATGCAGGCAGTAATTAAGGCCCGACGGCCGCCAGCAATCTCGGACAGGATATCCGGAACCATTTCTGCTTCCGGACCCCGGACCGCTTGCGCGGCCCGGAATTCTTTTCAGCACCAGCCTGTTGCGGCTGATCCCTAAATCAGGTCGTCACGACGCGTTGAGGCTCGCAATATCGAGCTTCAGGCCGGGGCCCATCGTCGAGGTGACCGAAACGCGCTTGACGTAAACGCCCTTCGAACCGGCCGGCTTGGCCTTGGTCACCGCATCGGCGAAGGCGCGGACATTTTCTTCCAGCGCCTTGACGTCGAACGAGACCTTGCCGACGCCGGCGTGGATGATGCCGGCCTTCTCGACGCGGAACTCGACAGCGCCGCCCTTGGACGCCTTGACCGCGGCGGTGACGTCCGTCGTCACGGTGCCGACCTTGGGGTTCGGCATCATCCCGCGGGGACCGAGCACCTTGCCCAGGCGACCGACCAGCGGCATCATGTCGGGCGTCGCGATGCAGCGGTCGAAATCGATCTGACCCTTCTGCACGATGTCCACCAGATCCTCGGCGCCAACGATGTCGGCGCCCGCGGCTTTCGCCTCGTCGGCCTTGTCGCCGCGTGCGAACACCGCGACGCGAACCGTGCGGCCCGTGCCGTTGGGCAGGTTGACCACGCCGCGCACCATCTGGTCCGCATGGCGCGGGTCGACGCCCAGATTCATCGCCACGTCGGCGGTCTCGTCGAACTTGACGGTCGACTTGTCCTTGAGAAGCTTCAGCGCTTCGCCGAGGTCATAGGCCTTGTCCGGATCGATGCCGTCACGGGACTTGGCTATACGTTTTGCCATCTTTGCCATCGGTTCAGCCCACCACTTCCAGACCCATCGAGCGGGCGGAGCCCTCGACCATGCGCATGGCCGCCTCGACGTCGTTCGCGTTCAGATCCTTCATCTTGGCAGTCGCGATCTCGCGCACTTTTTCACGCGAAACCGAGCCGGCCTTGACCTTGCCCGGCTCCTTGGAGCCCGACGTCAGGTTCGCCGCCTTCTTCAGGAAGTAGCTCACGGGAGCCGTCTTCATGACGAAGGTGAACGACTTGTCCTGGTAATAGGTGATCACGACGGGGACGGGCGAACCCTTCTCCATTTCCTGCGTCTGCGCGTTGAACGCCTTGCAGAATTCCAT
>JBKJRE010000408.1:0-3546 GCA_046594775.1 Rhizobiaceae bacterium
TCGTGAATATGACCGCCTGATGCGGCACTGGCACGCTCTCCTGGGCGGGCGTATCCATGAGTGCCGCTATGAAACGTTGGTCGCCGATCAGGAAGCGGAATCACGGCGTCTCATCGAGTTCGTCGGACTTCCCTGGGACGATGCCTGCCTTCGATACTACGAGACCGACCGCTCCGTAACCACGCCGAGCCGCTGGCAAGTGCGCCAGCCGATCTACACATCGTCTATCAAGCGCTGGAAGAAATACGAAGACAAGATCCAGCCGTTGATCCAGGCGCTGGGAGACCTCGCAGACGTTTAGGTCGAGACGTCGGTCGGGAGCGCCTCAGATCGTCCAGCCGCCGTCAATGGCATAGGCTTGGCCGGTGGTGTAGGTGGCGTTCGCGAGATGAACCGCCAGATCGGCAATTTCCTCCGGCGTTCCGAGTCTCCCCAATGGCTGGCGCGCGACGAAGGCCGCCCTGGACTTTTCATAATCGCCCTCGGCTCGCATGCGGTCCTGCAATGACGGACTCTCGACAGTGCCCGGACAGATTGCGTTGCAGCGAATGCCCTGCCCGACATAGTCGGCGGCGACCGCCTTGGTCAGGCCGATGACAGCGGCCTTGGTCGTGCCGTAGGCGAAGCGGTTCGGAACACCCTTCATCGAGCCGGCGACCGACGCCATATTGACGATTGCTCCGCCACCTCGCTCGAGCATAGCCGGAAGCACGGCGCGGATGGTGCGAATCATGGAACGCACATTGAGATCGACGGCGAAGTCGAAATCCTCGTCCTTCATCTCAAGGATCGAACCGGCATGAACGAATCCCGCGCCGTTGAAAAGGATGTCAATGGGACCGGTTTCGGCCACCACCTTGTCGACATCGGCCGCATCAAGCACATCAAGCCGCCGGGTTGTCACGCCCGCGCCGATATCGCCGAGGGCGACCTCGTTGATGTCGGTGGCGATGACGCGCCCGCCTGCTGCCGAAAAGGCCAGCGCCGTGGCGCGGCCTATGCCCTGCGCGGCGGCCGTCACAAGCACCGTTTTTCCCTTGACCCAGTCTGCCATTCCGTCTCCGTTTACGCCCGCCCAGGCAGGCTTTTCTTGGTCCGCCGTCGATGGGGTCGGCGACGAACACTGCCATGCAATAGTGACCCGCTTTACAAAACGCAGCCGGTCATAGCCACAGCAAATTGCCACATCGCTCAGCCTCGCCGTCGGTCCGACACCGATAGAGCAGGCTGTCCGTCGATGGTCGGCCGGAAGAAGGGCGGGCCGTTCATCAGATCGACGACCGTGTCGTTGGACAAATTCGGCGGCCCAGGCGACAGCGTCGGCTAACGGTCATAGGCTCCAGATTCGTTGCGCGTTGCCGGACAGCAACCTGTCCTTCTCTTCCTGACTTGCCCCCGCCAACAGGGCGTGGGTGGCTGCGACCCACGGCAGCAGCCCGCCGCCCAATGTGCAGACCGGCCAGTCGCTGCCCCAGACCACACGATCCCAGCCGAAACAGTTGATTGTGTGCTCGACCCAGGGACGAAGCGTCTCCGCAGTCCAGTTGTCGGGGTCGGCATAGGCAACGACCCCCGAGATTTTGGCGACGACGTTTTCACGCCTGGCCATTTCGGCAATTCCGTCGAGCCAGGGCTGGAAGACATCGCCCTTGATATCGGGAACGCCGCAATGGTCAAGGATGAAGGTCACATCGGGCGCAAGTTCGCTGAGCGCCAGCGCGCTGCTCAGCTGACGCGGCAGGACGCACAAATCGAAGGTCAGGCCGGTACCGGCCATGCGCGCGACATTCTCGCGAAACAATGGCGTCTCCGACAGGTCGTCTGGCATGACGTGCAACACCCGGCGGAAGCCTTTGACGAGCGGGTTTTGGCGCTGCCGGTCGAGATATTCGGCGAAACCCGGTGACTCGGGACGGCAGGATGCGATAGCCCCGACGACCAGGCTGTCAGGCAAAGCCGCAAGGCTTGCGACATAGGTTGTCTCGTCTTCGATCCGGCCGGGCGCGACATCGACCTCCATGTGCATGGCTTTTGTGATGCCGGCGCGGCGCGCTTCCAGTGCGTAGCTCTCATACGACCATGGCCGGTTAAGCGCTGCGGCGTTCGCAAGCCAGGGATAGTCCAGCGCAGCAGGATCGATGACATGCAGATGGGTGTCGACAATCATGCTGCTTCCTCCGTGCAAGGCCACCGTCGATTACTGGCATGGCGCAAGGCAGCGTCCATGCGCGCATGATGTCGACGGAATAGCGGCACCTTGCCATGCTCGCCAGACATCGCAAAGGCTGGAAACCGGGATGGTCCCATTCATATGCCGCCCGCGACGATACCGGCGGGGCGAGCAATTCCATTGCGAATGCGGCCAGCCGGCGAATCCAGGCTACTCATTGGAAACTTCGTTTCGAGCTTGCGTGCGCGAAATGCCATAGCGCGTGGAAGGGCCCCTGGCTCCCTTTGCTATGTGCGAGGCTTGGCCGAGGATTTTCTCGTCCCCCGTTGGGAACCGACCGCTGGCGCTGGCTCGATCAATTTGCGGTATAGATGCCAGGTCGCGTGGCCTAGAATGGGAAGCACCACGGCCAGCCCGGCAAATAGAGGCAACGACCCCGCAACAAGCAGGGCGGCGACAATCAGGCCCCAGACGGCCATTGGCAGCGGGTTGGCTATCACGGCTTGAAACGATGCGCGGATCGCTTCATAAGCGCCGACATCGCGGTCAAGCAGCAGCGGAAATGCGATGGCCGTCGTGCATAGAACGAGCGCGGCGAATACCAACCCGATCGCATGCCCGAGAATGATCAGAAGCCAGCCCCGCTCGGTGGCCAGCACCTCATTGACGAACTCGGAAACCGTTGCGGGCGCCTCGGGACCGAACATTTGATCGTAGAGCGTCTGCGCGGTCAGCAGCCACGCCACGAAGATCGCGACAAGCATGAGGCCTACTGCGGCGATGGCCGGCAAGGCCGGGGAATCAACCACGTCGAAGGCATGCGCCCAAGACGTGTCGAGCCCGGCCTCGCGGCGGCGGCTGATTTCGTAAAGGCCGATCGCGGCGAATGGCCCGATCAGCGCGAAGCCCGAGGCCAGCGGAAAAAGCAGAGGCAAAGCGTTGTTGCCGGACGTCCAGGCAGCAAGGATGAGGCCGATAACCGGATAGATAAGGACCAGAAAGACAACGTGCGACGGCTTGACCCGGAAGTCATCGACGCCCTGCCTCAGCGCGTCCATCAGATCAGAAATACCGATTTTATTGACGCTGACTTGCTCGGGCTTGTCGGTGGCGCCCGCAATGACATGAAAACCTGACATAGATCATTCCTCCTGGAACAGATCCGGATGCGGTCGCGGTTATCGGTGCTGGCGTCTCGCGTGATCTGTCATGCAACCCGCGACTTCACTTGGGCAAAGCATAGCCGAATACCGGTTCTTGTCACACAGGATTCGTTTTCCAGTATAAATGGCAGATGCATGATCGGCGGACCACCCGTTTCGATTTTTGCGGGCGGTTTGACGTATGATCTTCAACGCAGGTCTCGCCTGCGCCGA
>JBKJRE010000423.1:0-4279 GCA_046594775.1 Rhizobiaceae bacterium
CAACAGGAGGGCGATGTCCGTCGGCTGCGACGACAGGAAATGCCCCTCCCCCCTTGCCTGCAGCCAGAAGATGTAGATCAGCGAAGGAACGCTCAGCATCAGGACTTCGAGAAAGAAGCCCTGGCTTGGACCGACCGGCAGCGTCTTGCGCAGGAAGGCATAGATGGCGAAGCTTATGGCAAGCGCCAGCGATACCCAGGGCATGCCGCCGCCATCGAATGTCAGCACCAGGACGGCGGCTGTGGCCAGCCCGACGGCCGCGATCTGCAAGCGGCTCAGTTTTTCGCCGAGCAGGACGCCCCCCATGGCCACGATTACGAGAGGGTTGATATAATATCCGAGCGCTGTCTCGACCGCGAGGTCAGCAGCAATCGCCCAGACATAGATGCCCCAGTTGACCGTGATCAGCGAGGCGGTGATTGCCGCCATCAGGAGCGTGCGGGGTGATCGGAACGCGGCCTTTACGTCTGCGGTCCGTCGCAAGACCAGGAGAACGGCGCCAGCGATCGGCACCGACCACACGATGCGGTGTGCGACGACTTCCAGAGCAGGAATATGAGCCACCGCCTTCATGTAGAAAGGCAGGAAGCCCCAAAGCAGGTAGGCCGACAAAGCGAAAAGGAATCCACGCGTCGCGGCATCGTCGGTCGGACTTGCGGATTCGGTTGGCATGGGGCCCCATATGGGCCGATGGCGCCGAAAGCACCATGCCAAACTTTTGATGGTCCATGCGGTTCCCGGTGATGGAACAAGAGCCGCCGACCGGGCAGCTCGCTACTCCGCGGCAACGAGGCCAGCCAGGTCACGATTCTTCATCAGCTTGTAGACGACAGAATCCATCAACGCCTGAAACGAAGCTTCGATGATATTCTCCGATACTCCGACCGTCCACCAGCGTCCGCCGCCGCCATCGCGCGACTCGATCAGAACACGCGTTATCGCCTCGGTGCCGCCATTGAGAATGCGTACCTTGTAATCGACCAGTTCAAGGTCGCCGATTTCGTGCTGGAACCGTCCCAGATCCTTGCGCAGCGCAAGGTCGAGCGCATTGACCGGCCCATGACCCTCAGCAACCGACATTCTTTCCTCTCCGTCGACCTCGATCTTGACGACCGCCTCAGACACCGTCTTCAGGTTGCCTATGGCGTCAAGACGCCGCTCGACCATGCAGCGAAAGCTGGTGACGCGGAAGAATTCAGGCACTGTATGCAGAATGCCGCGCGCCAGTAGCTCAAAACTCGCATCGGCGCCTTCATACGCATAGCCCTGCGCCTCTCGTTTCTTGACCATAGAGATCAGCAAATCGAGACGGTCGTCCCTGGCAGGAACGTCGATACCCCGACGCTTCAATTCGGCGATGAAATTGGACCTGCCGCCCTGGTCCGACACCATAACCTTGCGCCGGTTACCAACCGACTCCGGTGGAACATGCTCATAGGTCTCAGGCTCCTTGGCGATTGCTGAGGCGTGGATGCCTGCCTTGGTGCTGAAGGCCGACTGGCCGACATAGGGGGCCTGGGTTTCGGGGGCGCGGTTAAGCAGCTCGTCGAATGACCGCGACAAGCGCGCTATGCCGGTGAGCCGTTCGCGCGTGATGCCTGTTTCGAATTTGTCGGCGAAGGCCGGCTTCAGGACGAGCGTCGGGATGATCGAGATCAGGTTCGCGTTGCCGCAGCGTTCGCCGACGCCGTTCAGCGTGCCTTGGATCTGGCGTACGCCCGCTTGGACGGCGGCAAGAGAATTGGCCACCGCCTGCCCCGTGTCGTCATGTGCATGGATGCCCAGTCGTTCGCCCGGGATGCCGGCAGCAATAACCGCTTCGACAATCGCCTTTACCTCCGATGGCTGCGAACCGCCATTGGTATCGCATAGCACCACCCAGCGCGCGCCGGCTTCAAAGGCTGCGCGGGCACAGGCCAGCGCGTAGTCAGGATTGGCCTTGAAGCCGTCGAAGAAGTGCTCGCAATCTACCAGCGCCTCCTTGCCGGCGATGACAGCCGCTTCAACCGAGGCGCGAATTGAGTCCAGATTCTCCTCGTTCGTGCAGCCCAGCGCGACGCGCACGTGATAATCCCAACTCTTCGCCACATAGCAGATGGCATCGGCTTTCGATTGAACCAGCAAGGCAAGGCCTGGATCGTTGGATGCCGAAATACCGGCTCGTTTGGTCATGCCGAAAGCGACGAATTTGGCTTTTGTCGTGCGTTTCTGTTCGAAAAAGGCCGAGTCCGTGGGATTTGCGCCAGGATAGCCGCCCTCGACGTAATCGAGACCAAACTCATCAAGAAGACTGGCGATGGCGATCTTGTCCTCGACAGAGAAATCGACGCCCGGCGTCTGTGCGCCGTCACGCAGCGTTGTGTCGAACAGGTAGAGGCGTTGCTTTGTCATTTGCCGGCGAACCTGTCGGTCGCCCGGATGAGCTGGTCGAGAATGCCGGGCTCTGAAAAAGCATGCCCCGCCCCCTCGATCAGATGAAAGTCTGCCTCCGGCCACGCCCTGTGAAGCGCCCAGGCATAGCGCGCCGGACAGGGCATGTCGTACCGACCGTGCACGATCACGCCCGGGATGCCGTGCAGCTTTCCCGCGTCGCGGACAAGCTGGTTTTCCTCAAGCCAGCCAGCATGGACGAAATAGTGATTCTCGATGCGGGCAAAGGCGATGGCGAAATCGTCCTCACCGAACTTGCCGCTGGTCTCAGGGTCAGGCAGCAACGTGATCGTCTCGCCCTCCCAAAGGCTCCAGGCACGCGCCGCCTCGATCTGCGCCTGGCGGTCCGTACCGACCAGCCGCTTGCGATAAGCCACCATCATGCCGCCGCGCTCGGCTTCGGGGATCGGGGCCTGAAACCGCTCCCACTTGTCGGGAAACATTTCCGAGACGCCGAACTGATAGTACCAGTCAAGTTCGCCCGGGGTCAGCGTATAGATGCCCCGCACCACCAGTTCGCTTACCCTGTCGGGATGCGTTTCGGCGTAGGCCAGCGCCAGCGTCGATCCCCACGAGCCGCCGAAAACCAGCCATTTCTCGAAGCCGGCCATTTCACGCAGCTTCTCGATGTCGGCGACCAGGTGCCACGTTGTGTTGGCGTCTAGCGAGGCATGCGGCGTGGACCTTCCGCAGCCGCGCTGGTCGAACAGGATGACGTCGTAGAGCGCCGGATCGAAGACGCGCCGCTGCTTGGGCGACGAACCGCCGCCCGGACCGCCATGCAGGAAGACGGCCGGCTTGGCGCCCTTCGTGCCGACGCGCTCCCAGTAGATGGTGTGGCCGTCGCCGACATCCAGCATGCCTGTCTCGAAGGGTTCGATCTCGGGATAGAAAGTGCGCAGGTCGCTCATGATGTGCTCTCGGCTGATGGCCACTGGTTGGTGTCGTGGTCGGGGTGCTGATAGGACACCAGATCGGCGAGGAAGGGCGCAGATTCAACGTCGGCCATCGTGTCCTTGCCTGGAAGTCCCGGAACCTCGTCGACATAGGGAAGCTTCGCCTCGGTACCCCACTGAATGGTTGGCGGAATCGCAGCCGGGTCGTCGAAAGCCGCTATTGCCAGCGCCACGCCGTCGGACGCTTCGTAGGTCAGCGGTGTGCCGCAATCGCGGCAGAAGCCCCGCATTGCCGCGCTGGACGATTGAAATCTTCCCGGCTCGCCGCGCGTCCAGGTGAGCTTCGCGCCGCACACCGAAACCAGCGGCAGGTAGAAATTGCCCGAGGCCTTCTGGCACATGCGGCAATGGCAGATGGAGGCATCGCCAAGCGCGCCCTCGACATGAAAGCGCACGGCGCCGCACTGGCATCCACCGGAATAGGCCGGCCTGTTGTCCAAGCTCATCTAGCGATCCTCGCTATTCAGGCGCATGACAGACCGCCTCGATGTTGTTGCCGTCCGGATCCAAGACGAAGGAACCATAATAGTCCGGGTGATAGTGCGCGCGGATGCCCGGTGCGCCATTGTCCCTGCCGCCGGCGGAAAGTGCCGCCCTATGGAAAGCGTCGACCTCAGCCCGGCTCGCTGCGGTAAAGGCGTAGTGCCTGCCCGGACCCGTTTCGTCGGCTTCGGTGAGCCAGAAATCCGGCTTCTCCCTTCCGTAGCCGACCACATGCTTGCCACCGGTAAATTCCATCGGAACCGTCATCACCATACTGCCGCCGAGCGCCGCAAAGGTGGCATCGTAGAAGGCTTTGGCCTTGCCATAGTCGGCGACGAAAATGCCGGTGTGGTCGATCATCGCTTAATCTCCCAGGTCGTCACGCGTTCGCCGGTCTCGGGGTCCTTGCC
>JBKJRE010000443.1:0-18118 GCA_046594775.1 Rhizobiaceae bacterium
TATCCTGGAACGGCACGTCGATGATCTCGTGACCCTTGGCCTTCAGCCAGTCGACGACAGCGGGCTCGGTGCAGGCAAGGCAAACGGCAGTCAGTTTCTCGGCGATAGGCACGACCATCAGATCGATATGCACGTAATATTCGTCGATGAAGGCGATGCGGGTCTCCCAGCCTTCCTTGTCGAACCACGCCTGCACCTGGCGCGCGCCCTCTTCCTGCGTGCGCGCGCCACCGCAGCCGATCAGCACGCAGCCTTCCTCGATGACATTGAAATCGCCGCCCTCGAAAGTGCCGGCCGTCACCATGTCATAGATCGGGATGCCGAGCTTTTCGTAGGTCCGGATGGCTGCGTAGTTTTCGCCCCGCCGCCACCAATTGGCCATCGCCGTGATGATCGCGCCATAGGGCGTCATGACGCTTGAATCGCGTGAATAGACCTGCATCGGCAGTTCGGGCTCGGGATCGTGCCAGTGAATGTTGACACCAAAATTCTCGTAGGCGGCGACAAGGTCCTTGTGCTGGGCCTGCGCCGTCTGGATGTTGCAGGGCGCCTCACGCAGATGCTTTCGCGACAGGGAACTCGTCGCCAGATGACGCAGATAGGCCGGCGACCCGAGCAGTACGTCGGTCAGCCTGTCGGTCTCGTTCATGAAGCCCCAGCGGGCGAGTGGCTTGGTTCCTCCAGCCTTGTTGCGGCGCTGCAGCGAAAAGGACTCGCCGGTGCTGATCATTTCATGCCGTGTCATATCGATCTCCTATGATCATGAATTCGGGAAAGTCGGAATCCACCAGTCGCGGCCGCGTTCGGTCGTCATATATTCCGGCCAGCGGAAATGAATCGGCGGCTGGTAATCGCAAAGCGGCGCCAGCCAGCGCTCGCCGCCTATCCCGCCACCGGTGCGTTCGACGAATTCGCGTTGCGCTTCCTCGCGCGCAGCGTTGTCTTCGATCAGCCTGAGCGCCGTAAGCGCCACGGTCTTGGCGGCGCAGACCACCATCGGATCGATGGTTTCGGAAATGCCGCCGAGCGCATTCATCACCCATGACGGATAGCTGAAGCCAGAAGGCGCCCGGAGTGCGGGCCGGGCAATGTAGACGCGCGCCGTCGGGGCATGCCAGCTCATATCGGTGTAGTCGTCCGATGTCGAGTTGACCTGCGAGGGCGGCAGATCGCGACGAAGGATGGCTTCAGCCGCCTCAGGCGGAATCAGCCGCTCGCATTCGGCGATGAACGGCTCGGCCATCGGCTCGACGCCGGCATTGTGCTGCATTTCTCGCGCGACTGCCTTTGCCGGCTCATCCCAGCGCGGCGCGCCTGCTGTTGCAAGCGCCTGATAGGCAATCCGCGCCATGGCATGGTTGGCCAGTCCCGGCCTGGACTTCGACACCCAGTGCCGCTCGAACCGGCAGCCGCTCATGGTGGCCGCCGCCTCGGCGTTGCGGTCGAGCACGGCGGTCGCCTGCTCGGCCATGGCGATGGTCGGCACGCGGATCATGTACTGGATCTCGGCTAGCCCGGCAGCGAGATTGTCGGCCGTAGCCTGGCCGGCGGTCAGGATTGCCTCGCTGATCGACCAGCCGCCGCGATGCGGCAGCATCGAATCGCGCAGCGCCTTAGACGCCATATACATCATCATCAGCGCATCATTGGCGCCTGGCGCGCGCACATCGGAATGCGACTGCGGGATCGGCGAGCCATCGCCCATGCCCCAGCCCTCCGGCGCGTCGCAGACAAAGCGGTAGATCATCGCGTAGGCGGCGCCGCAATGCGTATCCCAGCGCGCCGTGTTGCACAGCGGAAGCATGTAGAACGGGTGAAACGAGATCATCCCGTCGAGCCCGTCATAATAGCCCCTGGCCGCATGGATTGGTTTTGAGCCGCGCACCTTTTCAGCCGGCTCGCCGGTGAAGCGCAAGGTGCCGGTCACGCCGTGATGCTGCATTGCGGCCTTTGTCGCCAGCAGCCCGCCAAGACTGGCAATGCCGAGCCCGGAATGCGGGTCTGTATGTCCGCCCGCATGCTCGTTCAGGCCGGGCCGGGGCCGCTTGACAGTTGCAGCGTCCTGGCAATTGCCGGGCACGGCATCGTATTCGGCATACATGCCGACCGTCGGTCCCGGGCCATTCGTCCAGTGCGCGCAGAAGGCTGTCGGCATGCCGCCCGACCCGGCTTCCACCGAAAAGCCCTCGCGCTGCAGCAGGTCGACATACCAGGCTGCCGACTGATATTCGCGCCACGCCGTTTCGCCGAAATCGAATATCGTCCGGGTCCACGCCGAAAGCTCCGGCCGGGTCTGGTCGACGAATGCAAGAGCGGTCATCTGGGCCGGTGTAGTCACCGAATTCTCCTCTGGTGCAAGGAAAGCAGTGAACGGGCCCCGCAAAAAGTGATAAGTTTTCGTCTTTCGCGCAAATTTCGTTCACCACAGGGGCAACATGGTGCGCATTCCTTCCACCCAGGCGCTTCGGGCGCTGGACAGCTTCGCCCGCCACGGCAGTGTCTGGCGCGCGGCCGACGAATTGCATCTGACGCGCAGCGCCGTCAGCCATCAGCTGCGCCTGCTGGAGCGCGATCTTGGTTTCGACATGCTGCAGCGCGTCGGCAAGGGGATCGCGCTGACCGCGCGGGGCCGCCGCTACGCGCATGACGTGCGCAAGGCGCTGGTTGTCCTGGGCGATGCCGGAGTCCAGCATGGCAGCAAGGGCGTCGGCGGCTCGTTCAGCGTCAGTTGCACGCCGGGCTTCGCATCCCTCTGGCTCTGCACGCATATCGGCGGATTCCAGGAGATGTATCCCGACGTGTCGCTGCGCATCCTGACGCCGCGCCGCCTTGACGATGTGGCAAATCCCGACGCTGACGTCTTCATCTCCTTCGGCATCGGCAATTGGCCCAACCATTCTGTCGAGGCCTTGTGCGAAATTGCTTTCACGCCACTATGCAGTCCAAGCCTGCTCAACAAGATCGGTGGCCTGTCACGCCCGCAGGACGTGCTGCGCGGCACTCTCCTGCATCTCGGTGATTTCGAGGACTGGTCGCGCTGGTTCGCCACCACCGGCGTGGAGAACCCGGACCCGCAATGCGGGATTGTTTTTTCGGACATGAACCTCGTCTTCTCCTCGGCCATCGCAGGACAGGGCATAGCCATGGGCGACGAACTGACCAGCCGCAAGGCGCTCGACGAGGGCCGGCTGGTGCGGCCCTTTGACATCGCGATCAAATCGCCGCGCTCCTACTTCCTGGTCAGCGAACCGGCCAAGGCGGACCATCCGATCGTCGAGGCTTTCAGCGGCTGGCTCAAGTCGCGGCTCGGCGAAGCTGAAGCCATGTCTCGCAAGCCCTATGACTGAGCCATAGGTGGGGTGAATGAAATTTGCCAACCCGGCGAAAACTATTCGGTTGCAGTGCATCCAAAGCCTGCCTACGATTTTGTCCGGACAGTCAGGGAAGGCAGAATGCATCAGCCTGGACGGGCCGCGGAACTCAAGGCGATCGGAATAGGCAAGAGCTTCGGCTCTTTCCGCGCGCTGGAAGACCTGAACCTGGATATCGGCCGGGGTGAATTCCTGACTCTGCTCGGCCCCTCCGGATCGGGCAAGACAACCTTCCTGATGATCCTCGCCGGCTTCATGCCGCCCAGCGATGGCCGGCTTTTCAGCGATGGCCTCGACATCACCAGGCAACCCGCCGAATTGCGTTCCTCCGGCATGGTGTTCCAGGGCTACGCGCTTTTTCCGCACATGACGGTCGAGGCCAACATCGCCTTCCCGCTGAAGGTTCGCAAGCGCTCGGCATCCGACATAAGGCAGCGCGTTGGCGAAATGATCGAGCGGGTCGGGCTGAAGGGCCATGAAGGCAAGCTGCCGGCGCAGCTCTCCGGCGGCCAGCAGCAGCGCGTCGCGCTGGCCCGCGCCCTTGTCTTCGAGCCCGGCGTGCTGCTTCTCGACGAGCCGTTCTCCGCACTGGACAAAGGGCTGCGCGGCCAGATGCAGGCGGAAATGAAGCGCCTGCACGAGGAAACCGGCACCACCTTTGTCTTTGTCACGCACGACCAGAGCGAGGCACTTGCGCTGTCGTCGCGCATTGCCATTTTCAACCATGGCAAGCTGCTTCAGGTCGGTGCGCCCGAAGACGTTTACGACCGGCCGGCAAGCCGCTTCGTTGCTGAATTCCTGGGCGAGATCAACATGCTCCCGCTGACCGGCGTGCGGCATGTTGACGGTTCGGCGACCGGTATTTGCGAGGATCGGACGGTCAGGCTTGGCAATGCAAGCGGCCTGGAGGGCGACGCGATTCTTGCGATCCGGCCTGAATACATGTCGATTGCGCGAGACGCGCGACCGGATGAAAATGGCATCGCCGCGACCGCTACGTCCTCGACCTATCTGGGCGCGGCGACGCGGCTTGAAATGCTGACAGGACGCGGCGACACGCTAACCGTTTCCGTGCCAAGCGCCGTAGCAGCGACCGCCTTGAACGGCGGCAATTCCGTCTGGCTTACCTGGCCGGCCGACAAGGGCATCCTGCTTCCGGCTGGAGGCGCGTGAGACACGGCAAAAGATTTCAGCAATGTACCACAACGAAAATGGGGAACTGACATGACAAGCGACTTCAAGAAACAGGCTATGGAAACCCTTTCGGGTCGGGCAATACGCGGCGAAATTTCGCGCCGACAGTTCACGCAGCTTGCGGCGGTCTTGCTCGCCGGCGCACCGGCCCTTTTGCGCACTTCCGGCGCCTTTGCGCAGGCCAAGGACCTTGTGCTGGTAAACTGGGGCGGCGACGCCATAACAGCCTATGCCGCGGCCTATGGCGAGCCCTTCACCAAGGACACCGGCATCGTCGTCAAGATGGACGGCTCAGGCCCGACCGAGGGCGCCATCGCCGCGCAGTACAAGAGCGGCAGCCCGACATGGGACCTGGTCGACGTCGATCCCTTTTCCGCCATCACGCTCGGCGAGCAGGGCATGCTGGAGCCGATCGACTACACCATCGTCGACAAGTCCAAGATGCGGCCGGGGTTCGGCTGGGAATACGCCGCCTCGACCTACTTCTTCTCCTATGTGATCGCCTATGATTCCGAGAAGTACGGCGACATGGCGCCGACCGGCATGGCCGACTTCTTCGACGTTGCGAAGTTTCCTGGCAAGCGTTCGCTCTACAAATGGGGCGTATCGAGCTGGGAGGCAGCGCTTCTGGCCGATGGCGTCGCGCCGGCGGAACTTTACCCGCTCGACCTCAAGCGCGCGCATGACAAGATCGCCGCCTTCAAGGAAAACGTCGTTGCCTATTGGGGCGGCGGCGCCGAAAGCCAGAGCATATTGCTCGATGGCGAAGCCTCCATGGCCATCGTCTGGTCGACCCGCGCCTCGCTGATCGAGCAGGACTCCGGCGGCAGGATCAAGTTCATCTGGGATCAGGGCCTGATCTCCCCCGGCGCGCTCGCCGTTCTTAAGGGCAATCCGGGCGGCAAGGACGCAGCCATGAAATTCATCGCCAGCACCCAGGACCCTGAAAAGGAGCTCGTCATGTTCGACAAGCTCGGCCAGGGTCCGGCCAATCCGGCCGCCGATGCGCTGATCCCCGACGACAAGAAGCGGATCAACCCGGTCGACCCGGCCAACATGGCCAAGCAGATCCCGCTGGACATGGACTGGTATGCCGCGAATTACGGCGCGGCGCTCGACGAGTACACCAAGATCATCTCCGCCTGATACGGTCGGAGGCTGATGCGACATCTGTCGAACAGGACGGGCGCGGCGCTGTTTATGGCGCCGCTGCTCCTGTTTCTGGCCGTGGCCTATGCCTGGCCGTTCCTCGGCGTCGTGAAATGGAGTTTCACGCTCCCTGAACCGGGTATCGGGCAATATGGCATCCTGCTGACCGATCCGCTGGTGCAATCCGTCTTTATTCGCACCCTCCGTATCTGCGCCGTGGTCACCGTCGCCTCCGTCATCGGCGCCTACGCCATCACTTTCGTCTGGGTGCGAGGCTCGCCCGTCCAGCGCACATTCGCTGAATTCTGCATTCTCGTCCCCTTCTGGATATCGGTTCTGACGCGGGCCTTCGGCTGGGTGGCCCTGTTGTCCAACCGCGGCCTCATCAACACCTGGCTGCAGGCGATTGGCATCACATCGGAGCCGCTGGCGCTGGTGCGAAACGAATTCGGCGTCATCGTCGGCATGACGCATTTCCTGATTCCCTTTGCCGTCTTTCCGCTGGCGTCGGCGATGCGCAGCCTCGACGACCGTGTTCTGCTGGCTGCGCGTGGCCTCGGCGCCAGCCGGACGCGAACCTTCTGGACAGTCTTCGTGCCGATGACCGCATCAGGCATTATCGGCGCCGCGCTCATCGTCTTCGTCTTCGCGCTTGGCTTCTTCGTCACCCCGGCCATTCTGGGCGGAGGCCGCAGCGTCATGATCGCCGAACTCGTTTATCTCCGGATCTTCCAGAGCCCGGACTGGGGTCTGGGCGCAGCCATCAGCGTCGTTCTGGTGATCTTCGTGGCAGCCCTGATGGCGCTGCTGTTCCGTTATGTTCGTCCAAGGCAGATGGTGTAGCCGTGCCCACCTATCGCCCGGGTCCCGTCTCGCTGATTGCCGCCGCACTGGTCGCCTTGTTCCTGCTTATGCCGCTGCTGGCAGTTGTGCCGGTATCGTTTACCCCATCGCGCATGCTTGCGATGCCGGCGGGCGAACTGTCTCTTCGGCACTATCGATCGCTGATAGAGGACCCGCGCTGGCTCGACAGCATCCTGCTCAGCATTCGCATCGGCATTGTGAGCAGTGCATTCTCGACGGTGTTGGCGCTCGGCTTCGCCCTTGGCGTCTGGATGTTCCAACCGCGCTTCTCGGCACTTCTTGTCGGCTTCGTGCTACTGCCTATGGTCGTCCCGCCAGTTGTTTCCGCCATTACGCTGTATTTTTTGCTCACCTCTCTTTCCAGCGCCGGGTCGCTGCTCGGCTATGATACTTGGCTGGGCGTCGCCATGGCGCATTCGGTGATGACGGTGCCATTCGCCACCGTGCTGATCCTGGTGGCGCTGAGCCAGGTCGACCGCCGCATCGATCTTGCGGCGCGCGGCCTCGGCGCCAGCACCTGGCAGCGCGCGACAGGCATCATCATCCCGAACATCAAATTCGGCATCGTCACGGCAGTTCTGCTCTCTTTCATCCTCTCATGGGAGGAGATTGGCGTGACGTTGTTCATCACCAGCGTCAACGCCATCACCCTGCCACGCCTCATGTGGATGGGACTCCGTGACAATATCGACCCGGCGATCGCCGCGCTCTCGGTCATTCTGATCGTACTGACGGTAGCCGTTCTCGCTGCCCGTAATGTGTATCAGGCGCGCCGCGCCGGTTGAGCGCTGCACATGCGGTACGGTGGCATCGCCAGCAAAACCTGTTCATGACCCCAGCCGCCTGTTGATCGTTGGGGCAAAGGTACCTTACGCTGCTGCGTTATCGACGATTCGTCGGTATGCGGCGTTGGGGCTTGTTCAGAGGCCGCACAAGGCTGACGCTGGGAGCACTCCCGTCCCGGCGTCAGTACCTTTTATGCATGAGCCTGAAGAGACATTGCCCACCCGCCAGTCGCTCCCACGTCAGGTCGTGACTGCATCGGAACGGATGGCAGGAGGCTTGGAACAATGTGGCGGGTTTGCGCATTGTGTCCGCATTGCAACTAGACGAGGGTGACCAAATGACGTTGACGACCATTCTGATCATTGTACTTGTTCTCATTCTGCTTGGTGCGATACCGGCGTGGCCGCATTCGCGATCCTGGGGATATGGACCGTCTGGCATCGTGGGCGTTATTTTGGTCATTCTGCTCATTCTTGTTCTGATGGGCAGAATCTGAACCACCCATCGACAACGAAATTCTCGAGGGCGCGCCTCTGTCAGGCGCGCCCTTTTTCGTTGCGGAAGTCGATTCTGTCAGGCTTCCTTGAGGCTCGCCGAAAACTCGGCGTTACGCGTCAATCCGGCCATCATGAAAACAACGACCAGAAGAAGCGAAATGGCCACGAATACAGGCGAAAAGCCTGTCCGTTCGCCAACAAACCCGATCACCGACGGTGCAGCCAGAATGCCGGAATAGCCCATCGTGGTGACCACGCTCATGCCTGCCCCGGAAGAGACGCCGGACTGGTTGCCCGCTGCCGAAAACAGGATCGGCACCAGATTGGCGATACCAAGCCCGCTGATGGCGAAAGCCAGGATGGCCAGTCCGGGCCATGGCGCCACGCCGGCTCCCAGCATGCCGGCCGCCGCGACAAGGGCGGATAGTCTGAAAGTGGCAACGGCGCCCAGACGGTTGCGCACGACGTCGCCGAGAAACCGCATCATCGCCATCGTGCCGGCGAAAGCGCCATAGGCGAAGCCGGCCGCGGCGATGTCGGCGTCGAATTCCTGGCGCAGGTAGAGAGCGCCCCAGTCGAGCACCGCGCCCTCCGAATTCATGGACAGCAGCGCCATCGCGCCGAGTATATAGACTGCGGGGCTACGGGGCAGAGTGAACCTGCGGTGCTCCTGCGGAGCGGGAAGGTCCTTCACCAGGTGACCGAGCGCGACGGCGAAAACGACGATGGCGATCGCCGTGACAAGGAGCGCGTGAACGAGATGACCGTAGTTCTGGATGGCGATGCCGCCAAGGCCTCCGCCGAGGAAGCCGCCAAGGCTCCAGAAGCCGTGCGAGGACGACATGATGGCGCGCGACAGTTTCTTCTCGACTGTCACGGCGTTGGCGTTCATGGCGACGTCCATCGCGCCGATCGTGCCGCCGAATATGAACATCGCCACCGCAGCTGAAGCCACGCCGGGGGCCAGCGCGACAAGCAGCAGCCCGGCGGAAGCCGCGGCGGAAAACAATCTGACGACACGCTGCGACCCATGGCGGGCCAGGAGATGGCCGGCCAGGACCATGGCGCTGACGGCGCCGGCGCCGAACAAAAGGATCAGCAGGCCAAGGGCGAATTCCGTGAGGCCGAGCCGTGTCAGAAACACCGGAATCTGCGGTGCCCAGCTGCCGATCAGGAAGCCGTTGACGAAAAACACCGCCGCGATCGCCCGGCGGCCGCGAAGGGCGAGTGTTGCAGGCGTATTGGCGGACATTCCCGGAATTCCAGTTCGGCGGCGAAAGTCATAAGACGAGCGTTTAAGGGTCGGATTGAAGCGATCTAAAGCGGGCTCGTCCCCTGTCAAGCTGCCGACGGCGGAAGTTCTTGGGCCAACAGCACTCTTGTTGCAAGGGTGCCGGTTACCCCAACACGACAAGAAGATCCTTGGCGTCGATCTGGTCTCCGGCCTTGACCAGCACTTCCGAGACCCTGCCATCGCGCTCGGCGTGGAGAGCCGTTTCCATCTTCATCGCCTCGATCGACAACAGCACATCACCTGCCTTGACCTCCTGGCCCTCCGCCACCGTCAATGTCGACACGACGCCTGGCATCGGCGCACCGACATCCGCCTCGTTTCCGGCTTCGGCCTTGCGCCGGGCCTGGGCTGCTGACGCCCCATGCGCGCGGTCAGGTACCTTGACGCGGCGCGGCTGGCCGTTGATCTCGAAGAACACCGTGACCATGCCCTTGTCGTCGACCTCGCCGATCGCCAGGCAGCGGATAACCAGCGTCTTGCCCTTTTCGATGTCGACGAAGATCTCTTCCTCGCCCGCCATGCCGTAGAAATAGACCGGCGTCGGCAGCACGCTGACCGGGCCGTAAATCTCCTGCGCGCCGACGAAATCGGTGAACACTTTTGGATACATCAGCCAGGAAGCGAATTCGAATTCGCTCAGCGCTCGCCCGAATTTCTCTTCGATCTCCTTGCGGTCGGCCTTCAGATCGGCAGGCTTGAGAAGTGAGCCCGGCCTGACCGTAATCGGCTTGTCGCCCTTCAGCGCCTTCTTTTGCAGCGCCGCCGGCCAGCCACCTGGCGACTGGCCCAGATCGCCGTGCAGCATCGAGACGACCGAATCCGGAAAGGCAATATCCCTGGCCGGGTTCTCGACATCGGCCACGGTCAGATCCTGGCTCACCATCATCAGCGCCATATCGCCGACAACCTTGGAGGACGGCGTCACCTTGACGATGTCGCCGAACATCAGATTGACGTCGTGATAGGCTTGCGCGACTTCGTGCCAGCGCGTCTCCAGGCCAAGCGAGCGCGCCTGCTCCTTGAGATTGGTGAACTGGCCGCCTGGCATCTCGTGCAGATAGACTTCCGAGGCAGGTCCCTTGAGATCGCTTTCGAAGGCCGCATACTGGTTGCGCACCGCCTCCCAGTAGAACGAGATCTTCCTTATCCATTCCGGGTCGAGTTCGGGATCGCGCTCGCTGCCCTTCAGCGCCTCGACGATGGAGCCGAGGCAGGGCTGCGACGTGTTTCCGGAGAAGGAATCCATCGCAGCGTCGATGGCGTCGACGCCGCTGTCGACGGCTGCGAGCACGGTCGCGGCAGACAGGCCGGATGTGTCATGCGTATGGAAATGGATAGGCAGGTCGGTCGCCTCGCGCAGCGCCTTGAACAGCACGCGCGCGGCGTTTGGTTTCAACAGTCCGGCCATATCCTTGACGGCGATGATGTGAGCGCCGGCGGCTTCCAGTTCCTCGGCCAGCCCGACATAGTAGTTGAGGTCGTATTTCGACCTGTCGGGATCGAGCAGGTCGCCGGTGTAGCAGATCGCGGCCTCGCAGAGCTTGCCTTCCGACACCACCGCGTCCATCGAGACGCGCATGTTGTCGACCCAGTTAAGGCAGTCGAAGACCCGGAACAGGTCGACGCCGCCGGCGGCCGCCTGCTTGACGAAATGCGTTACGACGTTGTCGGGATAGTTGGTGTAGCCGACGCCGTTGGCGCCGCGCAGCAGCATTTGCAGCAGCAGGTTGGGGGCTGCCTCGCGAACCTTGGCCAGTCGCTCCCAGGGATCTTCGGTCAGGAAGCGCATGGCGACGTCGAAGGTCGCACCACCCCAGCATTCGAGAGAAAGAAGCGTCGGAAGGGCGCGCGCATAGACGCCGGCAATGCTGACGATGTCATGCGTGCGCATGCGGGTGGCGAGCAGCGACTGGTGTCCGTCCCGCATTGTGGTGTCGGTGACAAGCACCTGCTTTTCGGCCCGCATCCAGGCGGCGAACTTTTCCGGCCCGACTGTGTCGAGCCGCTGCTTTGACCCATCCGGCACGTTGCCGTTGAGATAGGGGACGATCGGGCTGGCGGCGTCCGCCTTCGGCTCCGGGCGCCCACGCGTTTCCGGGTGGCCGTTGACAGTAACGTCGGCCAGGTAGTTGAGTAGCTTGGTCGCACGGTCCTGACGTTTGACCTGGGCAAACAGTTCCGGCGTCGAATCGATGAAGCGGGTCGTGTAGCTGTTGTCGGCAAAACTCGGGTGATTGATGATCGCCTCGAGGAAGGTGAGGTTCGTCGCCACGCCCCGGATGCGGAACTCACGCAGCGCGCGGTTCATGCGGGCGATGGCCTCCTGTGGCGTCGGCGCCCAGGCGGTGATCTTCTCCAGCAGCGGATCGTAAAAGCGGGTAATCACCGCGCCCGAATAAGCTGTGCCGCCGTCGAGGCGGATGCCGAAGCCGGTGGCCCCGCGATAGGCGGTGATGCGGCCGTAGTCGGGAATGAAATTATGCTCTGGATCTTCCGTCGTGATGCGGCACTGCAGCGCATGGCCGTTGAGACGAATGTCAGCCTGCGCCGGAACGCCTGACTCCGGCGTACCGATCGCAAAGCCGTCCAGAATGTGGATCTGCGCCTTGACGATGTCGATCCCCGTGACCTGCTCGGTGACTGTGTGCTCGACCTGGATGCGCGGATTGACCTCGATGAAATAGAATTTGCCCGTGTCGGCATCCATCAGGAACTCGACGGTTCCGGCTCCGATATATTTGGTATCGTCGGCGATCTTGAGCGCGTAGCCGCATAGTTCGCCGCGCTGGCCGCCGTCGAGGTACGGGGCGGGCGCACGCTCGACGACCTTCTGGTTGCGGCGCTGGATCGAGCAGTCCCGCTCGAACAAATGCACGGCATTGCCATGCGTATCGCCGAGTATCTGAACCTCCACGTGGCGTGCGCGTTCGATGAGTTTTTCGAGATAGACCTCGTCCTTGCCGAAGGCGGCGCGCGCTTCGCGCTTGCCTTCAGTCACCTCGCGCAACAGATCGGCCTCGCTGCGGATCGAGCGCATGCCACGTCCGCCGCCTCCCCATGACGCCTTCAGCATCACAGGGTAGCCGACTTCGGCGGCGAGCTTCTTGATCGCCTCTGGATCGTCGGGCAACGGTTCGGTGGCGGGAATGACCGGCACACCCACGCGGATGGCCAGATTGCGCGCCGCGACCTTGTTGCCCAGGCTGCGCATGGTCTCCGGTCTGGGTCCGATGAAAATGATGCCTGCCTCGGCGCAGGCATCGGCGAATTCCGGGCTTTCCGACAAAAGTCCGTAGCCGGGATGGATGGCGTCTGCGCCCGACAGCTTCGCCACGCGCATGATTTCGTCGATCGACAGATAGCTTTCGATCGGCCCCTTATCCTTGGCCAGATGCGGGCCGCGGCCGACCTGGTAGGACTCGTCCGCCTTGAATCGGTGCAGCGAGTATTTGTCTTCCTCGGCCCAGATCGCGACGGTCTTCAGCCCCAGCTCGTTGGCCGCGCGGAAGACTCGGATGGCGATCTCGGAGCGGTTGGCGACAAGGATTTTTGTTATGGGCACCGAGACGCTCCAGACAGGGACAGACAGATCCTTATCTCATGTTTAACGGGAAAATGCTGCAGTGCAAACAAAAAGCAGCCTTGTGCAAGCGGCGGTCTATACCCGATCCGCAAACAAAAATGCCCGGCGCAAGCGCCGGGCATTTCGGACAAATAGCTTTGCCGATTACATGTCGTTTTCGAAGTAGCTGTACTTGCCGTCGTCACCCTTCTTCCAAGTGTACATGACATAGTCCGGGCGGGTGATGTCGCCCTTCTCGTCAAAGCCTATGTCGCCGATGGCCGTGGTGAAAGGACCGTTGGCCTTGGCGGACTCGGCAACCTTCATCGGATCATTGTTGCCGGCCTTGGCAGCCGCTTCGGCAATGATCTGCATGGCTGCATAGGCGTACAGCGTGTAGGCTTCCGGTTCGAAACCGGCGGCGCGGAACTTCTCGACGAGTTCCTTGGCGTTCGGATTCTTGCGCGGGTCCGGAGCAAACGTCATCAGCGTGCCATTGACGGCATCACCGGCGATCGAGGCGAGTTCGTTGGAGACGATGCCGTCGCCCGACATGAACGTCGCTTTCAGGCCCTGGTCGGCGAGCTGACGCATGATCAGACCGGCTTCGGTATGCAGGCCGCCCCAATAGACGACGGTGACGCCGGCTTCCTTCATCTTGGCGATGAGGGCCGAGAAGTCCTTGTCGCCTACGTTGACGCCTTCATACATCACTTCCGTGACGCCGGCGGCGTTGGCAGCCTTCTTGGTCTCGTCGGCGAGGCCCTGGCCGTAGGGCGTCTTGTCGTGCAGGATGGCGACCTTGCCGTCCTTGAAGTTGGCGGCCAGATAGTCGCCGGCGACCTTGCCCTGCTGATCGTCGCGTCCGCAGGTGCGGAAGGTGTTCCACAGGCCGCGCTCGGTAAAGGTCGGGTTGGTCGAAGCCGGGGTGATCTGCATCACGCCGTTTTCGGCATAGACTTCCGACGCCGGGATCGAGACGCCCGAGTTGAAGTGGCCGACCACGAACTTGACGCCATCAGCGACAAACTTGTTGGCCACCGAGATGCCCTGCTTCGGATCCGAAACGTCGTCGCCGACGACGACCTTGATCATTTCGCCATTGACGCCGCCTGCCGCATTGATGTCGGCGGCGGCCTGCTCGGCGCCCTTCTGGAGCTGAGCGCCGAAGGCTGCGTTTGGACCGGTGATCGGGCCTGCAACGCCGACCATGAGATCTGCCCATGCGCTACCGCTGAACGCCACGAGTGCGGTCAAGGCAACGGCGGACAAAAGTGACTTTTTCATAGATATACTCCCGTTAACTGAGTGGGCGTGGATGATGTTTCATGCGATGCCCACCCTATCGCAGAAACCGTACTTTGCCGATTTTCGGGCTGTTGTCACGTGCATTTACTTGGGGAAGAAGTTAACCATGAACGTCACCTCTTTGCCCTCCAGCTAAGGACGGATGCCCGCTCGTAGAGCCAGTGGTATTGCGTGATCATCTGGTTGGTGCGCGTGTATCGGTAGCCGAGCACGCCGATGAGCATCAGCACGATGGTGTCGACTATGTAGTACTGGGCTGTAAACATCGTGCCGTTGAACAGCGCATGATGAATGAAGCGCACACCGCCCCCCAGCAGCAGCAGAAACAGCACCAGGCTGGAAATGGGTCGCCAGGTCTGTGCGCTGGCGCGCCCGGTCATCCACGCCGCCCATCCCCCAAGCAGGCAGGTGACGAAGAAGAACTGTAGGATCGAAGGCTCCTCGTAGAGAATACCCTGCATGATTCAGTCTCCAGACATCAGTGTCGGCCGCCTTCGAGATAGGCTGCGCGTACTTCCGGATTGGCCAGCAGTTCCTTGCCGGTTCCGCTCATTGTGACCATGCCGTTGACCATGACGTAGCCCCGATTGGCAAGCTTCAGGGCGCCGAAGGCATTCTGCTCGACAAGGAAGACGGTCAGCCCCTGCGAGGCGTTGAGTTCGCGGATGGCGTCGAAGATCTGCTTAACGATCAGCGGCGCCAGGCCAAGCGAAGGCTCGTCGAGCAGCAGCAGCTTCGGCCTCGCCATCAGCGCGCGGCCAATGGACAGCATTTGTTGTTCGCCGCCCGACAGCGTGCCGCCGCGCTGCGCGGCGCGCTCCTTGAGACGCGGAAACAGGTGAAAGACCTTCTTGACGTCCTCGTCGAAGAATTCCAGCTTGTCGAGGCTGGCGCCCATCTGCAGGTTTTCCAGCACCGTCATGCGCGGAAAGATGCGGCGTCCCTCGGGAGACTGCGCGATCCGCATGCGCGCGATCTCATGCGTCGGCATCTGCGTGATGTCGGCGCCTTCGAACGTGATGGTGCCTTTCCTGGCGCGCGGACTGCCGAAGATGGTCATCATCATCGTCGACTTGCCGGCGCCATTGGCGCCGATCAGCGCGACGATCTCTCCCTTGTTTACATCGATGCTAACGCCGCCCAGCGCACGGATATTGCCATAATAAGCCTCGACCCCATCGACCTTGAGCAACGGTGTGTCCGCCATCACTTGGCTCCCTTGGTCTTGCCGGCCGGTTTCGGCGGCGCCTTGGCGAGCTTCCTTGCCTGTCCGATCCAGTCCTCGCGCGCAATACGCCCGTCAAACGCCAGATAGGCTTCCACGTCGGCGATATCCGCCTTCGTCCAGGCGGCGATCTGGTCAAAATGATAGATGCCGTGCTGGTTCAGCTTCTTCTCGTTGACCGGCCCGATGCCGGTGATCAGCGTCAGCCTGTCCCGCTTCCCGCCGCGCGGACCCGACAGTTTCTTGGCAACGGGCTTCGCTGCCTTGGCGGCGGCCGACTTTGAGGGGATCGCTTTCGCGCCCGCAGGTTTTGCGGCGGCCTGGCGTCGCTCGACTTGGCCTGCCCGCGAGGCGGAAGGCGATACGCTGACCCTCTCGCCATGGTCGTCACTGTGGCTGATTGAATCCGAGACCGCTCCAGCCATCATCGACGCAGAATCATGCGGACCATGCGCCCGGTCGGGCTCCGCATCAAATCTTTCGATGACGTCTGTGTCGCCGACCTCGGTCAGCACGTCCTCAACCTCCTCGTCGTCGATGCCGAGATAGGCAGCGATGACCTTCGGATCGTTCTTCACATGCATCGGGTCGCCGTCGGAAATCTTGCGCCCGTATTCGAGCACGACGACATGGTCCGAAATTTCCATCACCACCGACATGTCGTGCTCGATCAGCAGGATGGACGTGCCGGTGGTGTCCTTGATGTCGATCAGAAGCGTGTTGAGCGCCATCGACTCCCTCGGGTTGAGTCCGGCTGCCGGCTCATCCAGGCACAGAAGTTCCGGCCCGGTGCACATGGCTCGCGCAATCTCGAGGCGTCGCTGCGCGCCATAGGGCAGGTCGCCTGCGGGATCGTCGGCGCGGTCGATCAGTTCGGCCTTCTCCAACCAGAACTTGGCCAGTTCAACCGATTCCGCCGACGCCCTCTTGTAGCGGCTGAATCCGAGGAGTCCTAAGATCGTATAGCCCGACGCCAGCATCAGCTTGTTGTGCTGCGCGACCAGCAGATTCTCGAGCAGTGTCATGCCGGAGAACAGCCGGATGTTCTGGAAGGTGCGCGCCACCTTGGCCTTGGCCGGGATCTGGAAGTCCGGCAGCCGTTCCAGCAGGAATTCCTGGCCTGACTTGCGGTTCAGCCTGATCATGCCTTCCGTCGGCTTGTAGAAGCCGGTGATGCAGTTGAAGACCGTGGTCTTGCCGGCGCCGTTTGGCCCGATCAGCGCCGTGATGTCGCCGCGCTTGGCTTGGAAAGACAGGTCGCCTATGGCCACCAGCCCGCCGAACTTCATCGACAGGTGCTCGACCTCCAGGACCGCTTCTTTTTTGGCAGTTTTCATCAGCCGTGGCCCTCCTTGGTGAAGGAGCCTGAAACCGCCTTTTGCTGGTGCAGGAAGGCGGTCGGTTCTCGACTGCCGACGAAGCCGCGCGGCTTCCACAGCATGACGATCACCATGGCCAGGCCGAACAGCAGCATGCGATAGAGCTCCGGCGTGAAGCTGTCGCCGAACACCATCTTCAGGAACTGCAGTTCACGCAGGATTTCAGTTCCTCCGATCATCACCAGCGCCGCGATCGCAATGCCGGTAAGCGACCCCATGCCGCCGAGCACCACGATGGCGAGGATGATCGCGGATTCCAGAAAGACGAAGGACTCCGGGCTGACGAAGCCCTGCCGCGCGGCGAAGAACGAGCCGGCGAACCCGCCGAACATGGCGCCGGTGGCGAAAGCGGTAAGCTTCGTGGTCGTCGTGTTGATGCCGAGCGAACGACAGGCGATCTCGTCTTCCCGCAACGCCTCCCAGGCCCGCCCGACCGGCATGCGCCGCAGCCTGATCGTGACGAAGGCGGTAAGCATCGCGAGCGCCAGGATCAGATAGTAGAGGAAAATCTTGTAATAGGCGCCCGACTGGGCGATGTCGAAAACTTTGGAGATGTAGCGCGGAGAAGACACGTCGAACGAAAACAGTCCGAAAAACGTGACCTTGGGAATGCCTGATATGCCCGTGGTGCCGTTGGTGACTTCCCGCCAGTTGATCAGCACCAGACGGATGATTTCCCCGAAAGCCAGCGTCACGATAGCCAGGTAGTCGCCGCGCAGGCGCAGCACCGGGAATCCGAGGATGACGCCCCAGAGCGCCGCCATCAGGCCCGCGGCGGGGAGCAGTATCCAGAACGACCAGCCGAGCTCCGTGCCGAGCAGCGCGTAGCAATAGGCGCCGACAGCGTAGAAGGCGACATAGCCGAGATCGAGCAGCCCGGCGAGGCCAACGACAATGTTGAGACCCCAGGCCAGCATCACATAGATCAGGATCTGGATGCCGAAATTGTCGACCCATTTCAGCGAGCCCTGGAACCCGACCAGCAGAACGATGATCACCGGGTAGAGGATCAGCGCGCCTATGGCGACCTTGGTCCAGTGCTTCCAGAACATCGCGTTGCGGGCGGTCTGGGGCAGGATCGGAGCCTTCGCCTTCGTCGCCTTGCGCCCAGCGAAATAGGGCTGGAAATAGGCGACCGTCAGGAACCGTCCCGCCGCGACCAGCGCGACGACGATTGCCAGAAGGCCCCAGCGCGGCACGAGAACCAGTTCGTTGCGGATATTCTGGTCGGTCTTGACGCCGATCATCAGCACGAAAAGGCCAAACGCGATGACGGCCGCGAACATCGCTTCCTTGACAGCCTTGGCAAACAAATTCTGGTCGTCGCTTGCAGTCATGGCCATGCGCTCAGACCTTTTCGACTTCGGGCCGGCCAAGAATGCCGGATGGCAGGAAGATCAGCACGATGGCGAGTATCGAGAAAGCGGCCACGTCCTTGTAGTCGATCGAGAAATAGGCCGACCACATGCTCTCGATGAAACCGATCATG
>JBKJRE010000498.1:0-3233 GCA_046594775.1 Rhizobiaceae bacterium
TGGCGCCGCCGAGATGCTCGGTCAGCCGCTCGGCGAAATAGAGCGGGCTTGGGCGGCCGGTATAGTGCTTGTTGAGATGCTCGACCTCGGCCTTGAAGGCCGGATCGGACTTTGCGAAGGTCCAGTGCTTCTCCAGGTCGAGGATCAGCGGCATCAGCGTTTCGGCAACGAAGCGGCCACCAAAAATGCCGAACATCCCTTGCTCGTCGGGACCTGTGCGGAAGGAATTGGGCTCGGCCGGCTTGTTCATCGAAGATCCTGAGCGAACTGGATAGACTGCTTGTCTGCCCCTTGCGGGATGTTGCCGAGGCTTAATCCCATCCCGCGCAAAAAGTAAACCATTCTGCGGAGCAGCATCAAGAAGCATTGTCGGCGCGAGCAGCCCGCACCGCCCGGAAAAATGCCTTGATGAGCCCAGGGTCCTTGACCCCGGGCCCGCTTTCGACGCCGGAAGAAATGTCGAGGCCCGGCGGGTTGGCGATGCGCATGGCCTCGCCAATATTGGCGGCATTGAGCCCGCCCGAAAGCAGGTAGTCGGTCTCCATGCCTTCAAGCAGGCGCCAGTCGAATGACACGCCATTGCCGCCTGGAAGCTCCGCACCCCTGGGAGGCTTGGCGTCGAACAGGAAGCGGTCGGCGATGCCGACATAGGCTTGAGTGGCCTTGAGGTCAGCCGCGTTGCTGATCGAAAGAGCCTTGATGACGGGGAGGCCGTAGCGCGCCTTGATCTCGGTCACGCGCTCGGGGCTTTCATGACCGTGCAATTGCAGCATGTCGGGCGCCATCGCCCTGACGATCTCTTCGAGAGAACGATTATCGGCATCGACCGTCACGGCGACGGCGAGCGCCTTGCCCCGCACGGCCTGGCGCAGGCGACCGGCCTCTTCGGGCGCAATGTTTCTCGGACTTTTCGCAAAGAAGATAAAGCCGACATGGCTGGCGCCGCCTTCCAGCGCTGCTTCCAGCGCCTCGGCTGTCTTGAGCCCGCATATCTTGACATCGAGTGACATGGCGCGGCAATTGCCACGAAATGGCCCGAGAGTCGAGATAAACGGACGGCCCTTGCGGTGGCGATCACGGCGAGTATCGTTCCGTGGGTTCAGCTTTGGAGAAACGAATGCCGACCAACGTCAAGGAAATGATGGCTGCCGCGAATGCCGCCGTGCCGAGGATTACGCTTGAAGAGGCCAAGAAGCTGATTGCCAAGCAGAATGCGCTCGTTGTCGATGTCCGCGACGGGCTTGAACTCCAGGCCAGCGGCAAGGTCAAGGGCGCCCTCAACATTTCGCGCGGCATGCTGGAATTCAAGGCGGACCCGGAGACGCCCTATCACGACAAGGCCTTCACGAAAGACCGGCCGATCATCGTCTACTGCGCCTCGGGCGGCCGCTCGGCGCTCAGCGGCAAGCTCTTGAAGGACATGGGCTACCACAACGTCCACAATCTTGGCGCCTTCAAGGACTGGGCCGAGTCTGGCGGCGAGGTCGAGAAGGCGGGCTGATCACGCCGCTTGCCGAACGGACACACGCGGCAAGACGGTCTTTGCCGGGCGTCAGTCCTGTTGCCACCGTGACCTGGAAAGGGCGCGGCCGATAATTGCCCGTACCCTTCCTGGAAACCGGGCGATCGCCATGCGGCGCTCGGCTTGTGCCATTTCATAGCGATGGCTCCAGTCGATTCTGGTATGCGGCTCTGTATCGCCGAAGATTTCCCGCTCGAATGCTTTGCGCGACATGTCATTACCCTCAATTTCTGTGGATGATAATGTAACTAATTCCTTGAACGCTATAATCGGTTGATCATTCGCTATAATCGTGAAATTAAGTCACGAATGGCCAATCTGAACGAAATGTCCGCCTTTTGCCGGATTGTCGATCTGGGCAGTTTTGCAAGTGCCGCCGACGATCTGCGCGTTTCGCCATCGGCGCTTTCCAAGCTGATGACGCGGCTCGAGGACCGGTTGGGTGTCAGGCTGCTCAACCGCACAACGCGCCGGCTGGCGCTGACAGCCGAAGGTGACATCTATCTGGCGCGCGCCCGCGACGTGCTGGCCCTTATCGACAGCGCCGAAGCCGAAGTCGCCGCATCTCGCAACAAGCCCAAGGGGCACATGCGCATCAATACGGGTGCGGCAATTGCAGCCAGGATATCTGAACGGTCGCTGTCGGATTTTCTGGCCCTTTATCCGGAAATCTCCATCGAGCTTACCGTTGCCGACCGCATCATCGATCCGGTGGCCGAAAATGTCGATCTCGTGCTTCGCTCCGGGCAGCTTGCCGATTCCACGCTCGTGGCGCGCAAGCTTGCCGACTACAGGCGCGTGATCTGCGCATCGCCCAGCTATCTGGACGCGCATGGCACGCCGCAGAGCCCGGCGGAACTCCTCAACCACAATTGCCTGACACTGGCTGGCCCAGGATCGTTCAACGCGTGGCCGTTTGCGACCGGGGACGGTGTTAACCGGCTTCAGGTGTCGGGCAATTTTTCATCCGATAATGTCAGCATTCTGATGAGAATGGCCTTGCAGGGACAAGGCATTCTCCGCCTAGCCAATTTCGCGTTGGGCCAAACCATTCGCGATGGCTCGCTGGTTGAGCTTCTGGCCGATACGCATATTTCCGAGCCAGTGCCGCTCTGGGCCCTGATGCCGCCCGAGCGCCATCGTGCGCCGCGTGTCCGCGCCTTTCTGGAGTTCATGACCGAACGTCTGCAGCCCGACTGAGCAGACCTACTCGAACAGGATCGCTTGCAGCGCGCCGCCATTGCGCTTCAGCCAGTCCTTGCAGCGCTTGGTGTCGGGGCAGAGCTCTTCGCACAGCCGCCAGAATTTCGGGCCGTGGTTCATCTCTTGCAGATGCGCCACCTCATGCGCGACGAGGTAGTTGATCACCGGACTGGGCGCCATCATGATGCGCCAGGAAAACGACAGCGTGCCGTCCGACGTGCAGGAGCCCCAGCGGCTGGACGTGTCGCGGAACTTTACCGCTTTGGCGTTCCGGCCCACGGCCTGCGTGTGTTTGGCGACGGCCAGGTCGATGTCGCGCCTGGCCTCGCGCTTCAGGAAGTCGGCGAGGCGGCGCGGCAAGTGGCGCCGTTCTCCATGCACGATGAGCGCCGGTGCGCCGCCCTCCATGCCGACCGTCACGGTGCCGCGCCGGCCCGGCTCATGCACGATGATGTGTGGAACGCCGCGTAGCGGGATCTTGATGCCGGGCCGCACCTGCGGCCGTTCC
>JBKJRE010000001.1:0-3684 GCA_046594775.1 Rhizobiaceae bacterium
TATTTCGGCCAGGGCGCCTACGTGCTGGCGCATAACGGGCAGCCGCAGAACCCCTTCTTCGAGATGCTGCCCGAATGGGGGCTTCTGCCGATGGTCGGACTTGCCACGGCTGCGACAGTTATCGCCAGCCAAGCGGTCATCTCGGGCGCCTATTCGCTGACGCGGCAGGCTGTCCAATTGAGCCTGTTGCCGCGCTTTGCGATCCAGCACACCTCAGAAATGCAGTCCGGGCAGATCTACATGCCCCGTGTCAATCTGCTGCTGGCTGTCGGCGTCATGTTCCTGGTGGTGGGCTTCGGTGCGTCAAGCAAACTGGCCTCGGCCTACGGCATATCCGTTACAGGCGAGATGCTGGTGACAACGATCCTGCTTTTCGTCGTCATGCGACACCGCTGGAAGTGGCAGCTGGGTGGCGCAATCGCCCTCACCGTGATGTTCGCCACCGTCGACACGGGGTTCTTCCTGGCCAACGCCGCAAAAGTGGTTGATGGCGGCTGGGTCTCGATCTGCGTGGCTTTGATGATGGGTCTGGTGATGTGGACCTGGGTCCGGGGCTCAAAATTCCTGTTCGAGAAAACGCGCAAGAACGAAATCCCTTTGGACTTTCTCGCCGACAATCTGGCCAAGAAGCCGCCTGCGCTGGTGCCCGGGACGGCTGTTTTCCTAACCAGCGATCCGATCAGTGCGCCGACAGCCCTGATGCACAGCCTGAAGCACTATAAGGTTCTGCACGAGCAGAACGTTATATTGAGCGTTGTCACGGCGCAGCAGCCGACGGTGCCGGAGGGCGATCGCGCAAATCTCGAACAAATCAACGATCTGTTCATGCGCGTGACGCTGACCTTTGGCTATATGGAGCAGCCGAACATCCCGAAGGCGATGTCGATCTGCCGGAGGCAGGGCTGGAAATTCGATATCATGACAACGTCGTTTTTCCTTTCGCGTCGGTCGCTCAAGGCGTCGGCAAGCTCGGGGATGCCGCTGTGGCAGGACCGGTTGTTCATCGGCCTGGCCCGCACGGCGTCTGACGCCACGGAATATTTCCAGATACCCACCGGACGAGTAGTCGAGATCGGCACGCAGGTCGCGATCTGAGCTTTGTCATTGGCGGGGCCAGGCATTGGAAACGTTGCATGGCCGCATGCGGTGCAGAACCGTTGCCGCAGTGCAACTCATTCGGATGCTTGAATCAGGCTTGCAATTCGTCGCGCCATCGGGCATCTAGCGCGAACCGTAACGTACGGTACGGTCATTTATCCCTAAGAGCCCGGACACTTTTTTGCTACAGCAACCCATTACAGACGAACTCGTGATGACCGAGCGCCAAACCGAGGTGCTCGATGTGGCACTGCGTCTGCTGGTTGAGGAGGGCGATGCGCTGACGATGACAGCCGTTGCTCGGCGCGCCAGCTGCTCGAAGGAGACACTCTATAAATGGTTCGGAGACCGCGACGGGTTGCTGACAGCAACCGTGCAATGGCAGGCGTCGAAGGTCAGGGCCGGCAACTACGACCGGCAGCGGCTGGATGCCGCTTCGCTGCGCGAAAGCCTCGAAGGTTTTGCCGTGAAATGGCTGAGCGTCATTTCCAGCTCCACTTCGATTGCGTTGAATCGGGTGGCGGTCTCGCATGCCGGTTCGGGCAAAAGCAATCTCGGCGCCATCGTGCTGGCAAACGGACGCTTTGCCATCGGCGAGCGGCTCAAGCCGCTGCTCGATGCTGGGCGCTTGGCTGGTCTGCTGATCTTCGAGGACACAGAAGCGGCCTTTCGAACCTTTTTCGGGCTGGTCGGGCGGGATGTGCAGATACGGCTGCTGCTCGGCGACCGGCTGGAAATGACTGATGGCGATATCGCGCGTGACGCTCGCCGGGCGACGCAACAGTTCATCGCTCTTTACGGAGCGCAAACCGGAGCCGGCAAAGCCGGGCTCTGATCTCAACGGGAAGGAAATACCATGCGTGTCTACTACGATCGCGACGCTGATCTCAACCTGATCAAGGGTAAAAAGGTCGCCATCATCGGCTACGGTTCCCAGGGACGGGCGCATGCCCTGAACCTCAAGGATTCGGGCGCCAAGGAACTGGCCGTCGGGCTCAAGGCAGGATCCGCAACGGCCAAGAAGGTCGAGGCCGACGGGCTCAAGGTCATGAGCGTGGCGGATGCCGCCAAGTGGGCAGACCTGATGATGATGGCGACGCCTGACGAATTGCAGGCCGACATCTACCGTGACGAAATTGCGCCGAACATCCGCGACGGTGCGGCGATCGCCTTTGCGCATGGCCTGAACGTACATTTCGGCCTGATTGAGCCAAAGAGCACCGTCGACGTTCTCATGGTGGCGCCAAAGGGCCCTGGCCACACGGTGCGCGGTGAATACCAGAAGGGCGGCGGCGTGCCCTGCCTGGTCGCGGTGCATCAGGACGCATCGGGCAATGCGCTCGACCTTGGCCTCAGCTACGCCTGCGGCGTTGGCGGCGGCCGCTCGGGCATCATCGAAACCAATTTCAAGGAAGAGTGCGAAACAGATTTGTTCGGCGAGCAGGTCGTATTGTGCGGCGGACTGGTCGAACTGATCCGCGCCGGCTTCGAAACGCTAGTCGAAGGCGGATATGCGCCTGAGATGGCCTATTTCGAATGCCTGCACGAGGTAAAGCTGATCGTCGACCTGATCTACGAGGGCGGCATCGCCAACATGAACTATTCGATTTCAAACACGGCCGAGTGGGGCGAATATGTTTCGGGTCCCCGCATCATCACCGCCGAAACAAAGGCTGAGATGAAACGGGTGCTGAAGGACATTCAGTCCGGCAAGTTCACGTCCGAGTGGATGCAGGAATATCGCTCCGGTTCTGCACGCTTCAAAGGCATCCGTCGTATGAACGACAGCCACCAGATCGAAGAGGTGGGATCCAAGCTGCGCGCCATGATGCCGTGGATTGCCAAGAACCAGCTCGTGGACAAGGCCAAGAACTGAATCACCTCGTCCGCGGAAATCAGCAAGGGCGGCGGCCGTCGCCGCCCTTGCGCGATCATCCGGATCGTTCAAGGCTTTGGCGGACCTCCCGACCCGGCGTCCAAGCTTCCGGAAGCAGATCAACCGAGGAGACCTGAGACCGCGTGGGTCACAGCAAGGGCTTCAGCCGTAATGCCAGTGCGGCTTGGCTTCCGTGCCGTTGAAAAAGACGCCGCATCGGTCGAGTTTGCGCCAGCGCAGTTCGGCGCGATACGCTACCCCTTCAACGGACACATAAAGCAGAAATTCCTTGGGAATACGGGCGTCGACGGCGACACGAAGCTCGGCGCCGTGCTCGTGCATGTTGCGGATCGTGCAGTTGACCGCCGAATTCTGGATGCCTGAAAGAATCGTCGCGCCCTTCAGGACGCGGTTTCGATGTTCGCGGGATGATTGCGGTTCGCTGGAATCCGTCATTTTCCGTCTGAGCTTTCGTCCGCACAGGTATAAAACCATTGCGTTCAACAAAGATTAACGATGAATAGGGGCCAATGTTCCGGGGCGGTCAGGACGCCGCCTGCGCGCAGGAATGCGGGACCCGTCAACCCTTGGTCTGAGCCCTGGCGGCCAATGGAGCCAGAACCGCAGATGCACAGGTCCGTGTCGGATCTGCATCAGCTACCTTGTCATCGCCGCCGTGAGGCTGCAAGAGTCTCGCCATGTCGCTGCGC
>JBKJRE010000055.1:0-8087 GCA_046594775.1 Rhizobiaceae bacterium
GCTGCGTCGATTCCTGCTGGATGTAGAGTTCCAGATGGTCCTGCAGGTTCTGGCCGACACCCGGCCGGTCGGCGACGATGTCGATGCCATGACGCCTGAGGTGATCGGCCGGGCCGATGCCCGACAGCATCAGGAGTTTCGGCGAATTGATCGCCGAGGCGGCGACGATCACCTCGCGCTTTGCCTTAACGACTTGAATCTGTTTGCGAGCTTCGATCTGGACGCCCACGGCGCGTTGATTCTCGATGACCACCCGCCGCGCGAAGCCCTTGACCAGACTCACGTTCTTGCGCTTTAGCGCCGGCCGGAGATAGGCGTTGGCGGCGGACCAGCGGCGGCCGCCATGGATGGTCTGTTCCATCGCGCCAAAGCCTTCCTGCTTCGACCCGTTATAGTCGTCGGTGAGTTCGAATCCTGCCTGGTGGCCGGCCGTCACGAAGGCTGCATAGAGCGGGTTCTTGCGCGGTCCGCGCTGCACGTGCAACGGCCCGTCCGTGCCGCGCCAGCCGCTTTCTCCGCCATGCGAGTGCTCCATGCGTTTGAAGTAGGGAAGCACGTCGGCATAGGCCCACCCGGCCGCGCCAAGTTCCGACCAGTGGTCGAAGTCGCCGGCGTGGCCGCGCACATAGACCATGCCGTTGATCGACGACGAACCACCCAGCACCTTCCCGCGTGGCGTTGCTAGAACCCGGTTGCCAAGATGCGGTTCGGGCTCGCTCGAAAACCCCCAGTCATAGTGGCTCATGTTCATCGGAATCGACAGCGCCGACGGCATCTGGATCAGCGGCCCGTAGTCGCTGCCGCCATACTCGATGACGATCACCGAATGCCTGCCGTCCTCCGACAGGCGGTAGGCGAGAGCGGAACCGGCAGACCCCGATCCGATGATGACGAAGTCGGCTTCAAGCTGCATCGACATGCGCCATGAAATCGGGGAGCGAGACATTGCCGCCGGTGGCGACCACCACGATGGTCTTTCCCTTGACGTCGTGACCGCCTTCGAGAAGCGCGGCGAGCGGCGCCGCACCCGACGGTTCAAGTACCAGCTTCAACCGCTCGAAGGCCGCCTTCATGGCGCGTCGCACGGCCGCGTCATTGACGGTGACGCCGTGAACGCCGGCGCGTTTGGCGGCTGCGAAGGGGGCTACGCCCGGACTTCTCGCCATCAGCCCGTCGCAGATCGATCTCGGCCCAATGGGCATGGTTTCGATCCGTCCGTGGGCAAGCGACGTTCCCATGCCGCTGAAGCCTTCCGGCTCGACGCCCAGGAGTCGCGTCCGCGGCGCAAGATAGTGAAAGGCGAGCGACACGCCGCCCATCAGCCCGCCGCCGCCGACCGAGCAGAACAGGAGGTCGGCCTCGGCGCGTTTGGCGCCAAGCTGTTCGAGGGTTTCGAGACCGACGCCGGCCTGTCCCGCGACGATCTCGGGATCGTCAAACGGATGCAGCAGGGTAAGGGCTTCATCCGCCGAGATTTGCCTTGCGCGCTCCGACGCAACCTCTTCACGCGCCCGCTCGCCATGGTCGGTCAGCACCACGGTCGCGCCATATCCGGCCGTCGCGTCGCGCTTGGCGGCTGGCGCGTCGATGGGCATCACGATGGTGACAGGGATGCCTAGCGCCTGGCCGGCTGCCGCAAGTCCCTGCGCGAAATTGCCGGACGAATAGGCGACGACGCCGCGCTTCGCCTCTTCAACGGAAAGCTGCTTCAGCCGCCAATAGGCGCCGCGCACCTTGAACGACCCTGCCCACTGCAGCGATTCCGGCTTGACGAAGACGCGCGCCGCGCCGGTCTGACGGGCAAGTGCGGCGGACTCCAGAAGCGGCGTCAACTGGGTGGCCTGCGAAGTGACGGCGTAGGCGCGCCGCAGGTGCTCGAGGGTCGGGACGGTGTCAGGCATGTCATTCACCTCGCGGGAAGCGCTTGCTCTCTTCGATCGTGTTCAGGTCCATGTGATTGCGCATGTAGCGCTCCGACGCCTTTTGCAGCGGCTGGAATTCCCAGGGGTAGTAGGCGCCGTTGCGCAGCGCCGGATACACCACCCAGCGGCGCGCCTGGCTTTCGCGCACATCCGCGTCGAAGCGTGGCATATCCCAGCGCGCGCGAACCCGCTTGACGAAGTCCGCGACAAGCCCGGAATGCGCGGGGTCTGTCGCCAGATTGGTCTTTTCCAAAGGGTCGGCAGCAAGGTCGAAAAGCTGCGGCGGATCGATCTCGCAATGCACGAATTTGAACTTGCCGTCTCGCATCGCCACCATCGGCGCCTGCGACCCTTCTGCGGCATACTCCATGAGAACAGGAGACCGGCGCGCCTCGCCACGCGCAAGCGGCAGCAGGCTTTCGCCGTCGGTCCATGGCGCGATGCCGGAGAGGTCGATGCCGACGAGGTCGCAGAGCGTCGGGTTGATGTCGAGATTGGAAACCGGCGTTTCGATCAAACCGGCCTTGATGCCCTTGCCGGCGATCATCAGGGGCACGCGGGCCGAGCCCTCGTAGAAGCACATCTTGAACCACAGGCCCCGCTCGCCGAGCATGTCGCCATGGTCGGAGCAGAACAGGATGATCGTATCGTCGAGCATGCGCGTCCGCTGAAGCACGTCGACGAGTTCGCCCACTTTGTCGTCGAGATAGGAGATGTTGGCGAAGTAGGCGCGCCGCGAACGCCTGACCTGCTCCGGCGTGATGTCGAAACCAGTATAATCGCTTGCCGCGTAGAGACGCTGCGAATGCGGGTCCTGCTCGTCGGCCGGAATGAATCCGACTTCGGGCTCCAGCGCCGGGCAGTCTTCGTAGAGGTCCCAGTATTTCTTGCGCGCCACATAGGGGTCGTGCGGATGGGTAAAGGAAACGGTCAGGCACCAGGGCTGGCGGTCGGTCCGGTCGGAGGCGCGTGACAGGTCGTAAAGCTTCTGCACCGCGTGGAAGGCGACCTCGTCGTCATACTCCATCTGGTTGCTGATCTCCGCGACCCCGGCGCCGGTGACGGAACCGAGATTGTGGTACCACCAGTCGATGCGCTCACCGGGCTTGCGGTAGTCCGGCGTCCAGCCGAAATCGGCCGGGTAGATGTCGGTGGTCAGGCGCTCCTCGAAGCCGTGCAACTGATCCGGGCCGACGAAGTGCATCTTGCCGGAAAGGCATGTCTGATAGCCTGCGCTGCGCAGATGATGCGCATAGGTCGGGATCGACGAGGCAAACTCCGCCGCATTGTCGTAGACGCCGGTGCGTGACGGCAACTGCCCGCTCATGAAAGACGCACGACCGGGCGCACAGAGCGGCGAGGCCGTGTAGTTGTTGGCAAAGCGCGCCGAGCGCGCCGCCAGCGCCTTCAGGTGAGGCGCGCGCAGGAAGTCTGCCGGCCCATCGGGAAACAGCGTCCCGTTGAGCTGGTCGACCATGACGATCAGGATGTTTGGACGACCGGTCATGCGATGGTTTTCCGCGAGGCAAGCTTGGTTTCGAGATAGTCTTCGACGATGGCGATGGCGCTTGCCGCATTGGGTGTGCCTTCCTTCAGGGCGCGCCGGATGTAGAGCCCGTCGATGAGGGCGGCTATCGCCTCGGCCGCCTGATCCGCGCAAGGTCGGGGCATGAGATCCACCAGTCCGCTCATCAGGTTGGAATGCAGCCGGCGTGCGTAGATGCGCAGCAAGCGGCGCAGGTCGGGAGATTTCTGAGCCTCCACATAGAAGGCGAGCCATCCAGCGATCGTCTCGGGCTGGAACTGCTTGTCCGAGAAATTGACGGCGATCGTTGCGGAGACGCGGTCGCGCGGCGTGCGGCAGGTCGAGAGCGCCTGCCTCGTGTCGGCGTTGAGTTCAGTCAGCAGGTGGCGCATCGTCGCCTGCAGCAGGTCGTCCTTGGCGCCGAAATAGTGATGGGCGAGCGCCGACGAGACGCCGGCGCGGCCGGCGATATCCGACATCGTCACGTCGAGAGAGCCGCGACTTCCGATCGCCGACAGCGTGGCGTCGATGAGCGCCCGACGGCGCAGGGGCTCCATTCCGATCTTCGGCATTGTCCAACCTCTCCGAAAGCGACCGTATTTTTAATTGACTGATCAATCAATTAAAACCTCTCTTTGGCTGATTTCACCCCCGGTCTTTACGCCGTCCGTTTCGGTGTCCATTTTACGGAACGAATGAAGGGCGCGCCGCAAGCCGCGCCGGGAGGATAAGATGACCGCCTGTATCGTCGGCTGGGCGCACACTCGCTTCGGCAAGCTAGAGGGGGAGACGCTCGAAAGCCTCATCACCAGGGTGGCCGCTGACGCGCTGGATCACGCCGGGATCGGGCCTGACGATGTCGACGAGATCGTGCTTGGCCATTTCAATGCGGGCTTTTCGCCGCAGGATTTTACCGCCAGCCTCGTGCTGCAGGCCGACGACCGGCTGCGCTTCAAGCCGGCGACCCGGGTGGAGAACGCCTGCGCCACCGGGTCGGCGGCGGTGCGCGCCGGCATTCGCGCCATCGACGCCAGGGCGGCGCGCACGGTGCTGGTGGTCGGCGCCGAGCAGATGACGGCGACGCCCGGTCCCGAGATCGGCAAGAACCTGCTCAAGGCGTCGTATCTGCCGGAGGACGGCGACACGCCCGCCGGTTTCGCCGGCGTCTTCGGCAAGATTGCGCAGGCTTATTTCCAGCGTCACGGCGACCAGTCGGATGCACTGGCCATGATCGCGGCGAAGAATCACCGGAACGGCATGGGAAATCCTTACGCCCAGTTGCGCAAGGATTTCGGCTTCGACTTCTGCCGCCAGGAGAGCGAGCGAAATCCCTATGTCGCCGGACCTTTGAAGCGAACCGATTGTTCGCTGGTGTCGGATGGTGCGGCGGCCCTGGTGCTGACCGACAGCAACCATGCGCTCTCGATGCGACGCGCCATAGCCTTCCGCGCCAACGAGCACGTGCAGGACTTTTTGCCGATGTCGAAGCGCGACATCCTGCTCTTCGAGGGTTGCGAGCAGGCATGGATGCGCGCCCTGAAGAAGGCCGGCGTGACGCTCGACGACCTGTCCTTCGTCGAGACGCATGATTGCTTCACGATCGCCGAGCTGATCGAATACGAGGCCATGGGGCTGGCCCGGCGCGGCGAGGGCGCCAGGGTGGCGATGGAAGGGCAGACCGCCATGGAGGGCCGCCTGCCGGTCAACCCCTCCGGCGGTCTGAAATCCAAGGGCCACCCGATCGGCGCCACCGGGGTGTCGATGCATGTCCTGACCTCGATGCAGCTTACCGGCGAGGCAGGCGACATCCAGGTGCCTGATGCAAAACTTGGCGGCATCTTCAACATGGGCGGCGCCGCGGTCGCGAACTATGTCTCGATCCTGGACCGCATCAGATGAAACATCCGGCGATCGTCACCGGTGGGGCGTCAGGGATCGGCATGTCCGTCGTCAAGCGCCTGCTCGACGACGGCTGGCCTGTCGCCATTGTCGACGCCGACAGCGATGCGCTGGCATCCGCGGAAAGTGCGTTCGCCGATGAGAACGTCATTTTCCTGGAAGCCGACATCACCGACGAGGACGAGGTTGAAACCGCCTTCGACGAGATCGTCGACCGGCTGGGTCTGGTGGGCGGGCTGGTCAATTCAGCCGGGATAGTCCGGGATCTGTCGGTAGAGGATACCAGCGCCGAACTGTTCCGGGAGATCATCGACGTCAATCTGGTTGGCTCCTTCATCACCGCCAAGGCGGCGCTTGAGCGCATGGGCGCGACGCTCTCCATCGTCAACCTGGCGTCGGTCTCGGGTATCCGCGCCAATCGCGGCCGCCTAGCCTATGGCGCCTCCAAGGCCGGGCTGAAGTTGATGTCGGAGGTGCTGGCGCTGGAATTCGGCAATCGGAACGTCCGCGTGAACTGCGTCGCGCCGGGGCCGATCGAAACGCCGATGGTGTCCAGGCTGCACAGCCCCGACGAGAGGAAAATCTGGTTGCGGCACATTCCCCAGGGACGCTATGGCGAGCCTGATGAGGTTGCCGCGGCGATCGCATTCCTGCTGTCGCCGGAAGCGAGCTTCATCAACGGGCACACCCTATCGGTCGATGGCGGGTTTCTTTCCTCGGGCATAATGGCTTCACCGGAATGATTTCATCGTGAGCAACCCGGCCCTTGTCGAGCTCCTCAGGGGCGGCATCGTGGAAAGCCGGCATCGCGGCTCGGTCTTCGTATGCGGTCCGGATGGCAAGGCGATACTGGAGGTCGGCGATACGTTGCGGCCGGTGTTTCCGCGTTCCGCCGTCAAGGCGATCCAGGCGCTGCCCTTGATCGAGCGCGGCGCTGCCGACGCCTATGGCTTCGGCAGCCGCGAGCTGGCGCTTGCTTGCGCCTCCCACACCGGCGAGGCGGCGCATATCGAACTGGCTGCCTCAATGCTCTCGCGGGCAGGCCTCGATGCAAGCGCGCTCGAATGTGGAGCGCATTGGCCGTTCAATCACGATGCCACGGTTGAATTGGCCCGCTCGGGCAAGCACCCCTCCGCCCTGCACAACAACTGCTCGGGCAAGCATTGCGGATTTCTGTGCACCTGCCAGCACCTGGGGATGCAGCACGCGGGCTACGTCTCGGCCGGTCACCCGTTGCAGGACATGATCCGGCAAACGATGCAGGAGGTCACCGGCGCAGCCCACAATGCCGGCAATGCGGCGATCGATGGCTGCTCCATCCCGACCTTTGCCGTCCCACTCGAAAATCTGGCGCTGGGCTTTGCCCGAATGACGACGGGCCAGGGTCTGGCACCAGAACGCGCCAAGGCGGCCAAGCGTTTGCTGGCCGCCTGCATGGCCGAGCCGCGTCTGGTCGCCGGCACCGGCAAGGCGGACACGGTGCTGATGCGCGCGGCGCCCGGCCGGATATTTGTCAAGGTCGGAGCCGACGGCGTCTATTGTGCAGCCGTCCCGGAACTCGGACTGGGCATAGCGTTGAAGTGCGACGACGGAGCCGAGCGCGCCGCCGAGAGCATGATAGCCGCGGTGCTGGCCAAGCTGCTGCATGCCGACAAGGAGCTCGCTGCAATGCTGACCGATCTGGCCAATCCCCAGATCAAAAGTCGCATCGGCGCAGATGTTGGCGCACTGCGCCCGACCGGCGCGCTCGTCTGAAGCAGGGAGCCAGACATCAGCCTACGTGGTTGCGCTCGACGGTCAGCTGGTCAAAGCCCTCATTGCCGGCCGAGGCCAAATCGCCGGTGACAGCGTCGGCCCAGCGGTAGCCGACGACGGCGCCCTTTTCGGCCCCGGAAATGACGTTGTCGGAAATAACCGCAGGCCCGGCCCCCTCGACCACCGTAACGGCGATGCCCGTCTTGGCCTGACGAATGACGTTTCCGGTTGCCACGACGTTGCGCATATACGGGCCCCAGCCGATCTTGAGGCCAAAGAGCGGCGCGTTCTCGATCATGTTGCCGGTGACGGAAGTATCGGCCTCTACGCTGATGCCGACGCCGAAGCCTGGCGCATCTGCCTTATAGGGACCGACGGTCGACAGGTTGCGCACGAGATTGGCTGAGCAGATTGCCGCCCGGCCTCCCTTGTCGAAATTGACGATGGAAATACCGTTGGCGGCGCCATTGACAATGTTTCCGCTGATAACGGCGCCTTCGAAGGCAAATTCGGCATAGATGGCGGTTTCGCCGGATTTCGAGCACGTATTTCCGGCGATCTGCAGGACGCTGGAACTGTTTGCCCTGATGGCGGAGAAGGCGCAGTCGGAGACAATATTGCCTGAGGCCAGCACCTTGTCGGCGCGGAAAATATTGATCCCGTTGCCCCACTGTCCGGTGCCGCCGCTGCGCGCGCCGATGCGCTCGACCCGGTTGCCGGTGATCAACGTGCCATCATCGGCTGCCTGCCAGCGATGCACCAGAATCCCGCCATTGGCGCAGTCCGACACGCTGTTGCCCGTGATGGTGAGGGCTTTTGCCTCGACCGAATAGATGCCGGCGTCGGCTGCACCCGACACGATGGATCGGTCGATGCGACCGCCGATGCGCTCGAAGGAGATTCCGTTCTTGCCGCTGCCGATGATCTGGCAGTTGGACACCTCGAAGAACCTCCCCATTTCGGCGTATTTCTGATTCACTCGGCTG
>JBKJRE010000143.1:0-2958 GCA_046594775.1 Rhizobiaceae bacterium
CGCGTTGCTCGTGCTCATTGTTGAGGAAGGAGAAGAGGAAAGCGACGATCACCGCATCCATGCCGCGCTTTGCGAACAGTTCGGCCGCGTGCTTTACCTCGTCTTCTGCGAGTGGAACCTCGATGTCGCCGGTAGGGGGCATTATGCGTTCGCTGACCACGAGGCGGTCGCGCCGCCTTACCAGGGGCTTTGACTGCCAGGGCAGATCGAACTGCAGCGAGAAATTGTGCGGTCGCTTATGGCGGGCCATGTGCATGATGTCGCGAAAACCGCGCGTGGTGATCATGCCGACTTTCGCGCCCTCACGCTCAATCACCATGTTGGTGGCGACCGTGGTGCCGTGGAAGACCGCATCGATCGAGCCCGGCTCGACGCCGGCGAGCTCACAGACCTTCAATATTCCCTGCACGACCCCTTCTGACTGGTCGTGTGGCGTGCTCGATACTTTTGTGACGACGACCTGCGCCTCGGCGCCCTGCTCCGAACGTTCGAGTACGATGTCAGTGAACGTACCTCCGACATCGACGCCAATCCGGATCATGCGAAGTTCCTCGATCGGGCCGCTTCGGAAGAAGCAACCCGTTCTTTGACGAGCATGCGATCCTGGAATGTTCGAGACCCCACGGACATCAGGTCCGATGATCCGCTAGTGACGAATACTCTGTTACAAGAACGCAACTCCACCTCACCCATTAATTCGTTCACCCTGGCGCCATTTGCTGGCGCTTTTTCTAATTTACATAAGTCCTAGACACGGATCGCTGGCATGTGAAATAATTATTTCGCAGCGATTGAAACGAAGACGTTATCAATGATTAGATATGATCTCAAGCACCTTGCGACATTCGTGGCTGTTGCGGAGGAACTTAATTTCCACCGAGCCGCCGAGCGCCTGAACATGGCGCAACCGGCCGTTAGCCGGATCGTGCTGGAGCTTGAGGACAGGCTTGGAGTAAAGCTGCTTGAGCGCACCACACGAAAGGTGCGCCTTACCGAATCCGGGCGCTATCTGCTTGTCGAGGCGCAGGAGATTCTCGGCCGTATCCACTTGGCCGAACACACGACCCGCCTGTTGGCGTCCGGCACCAAGGCAATATTGCGCATCGGCTACACGACCATAACCGGCCATTCGCTGGTCCCTGACATCGCTCGCGAATTCCGTCTGACCAACCCGGACGTCCGCCTCGAACTTACCTACATGACGTCACCGGTCCAGCGCGACAAGATCCTGCAAGACGAGATCGACCTTGGCTTCATCGAGGGTTCGTTCCAGAACTCTGAAATCGAGTCGAGGCCTGTCGCTCATCATCGCCTCACCGCATTGCTGCCGCTGAATCACCCGCTCGCTGCAAAGAAGTCGCTGACGATCGAGGACCTCGCACGGGAACAGCTTGTCATGGGTACTCGCGTTGAGTGGCCGACGCTTCGCCGCATTATTGTAGATGCCTTCCAGAGCGCTGGCCAGGTGATGCAGGTCGGCCAGGAGGCATCAAGCCTGACGGGTCTGCTCGGCCTTGTTACCGCCGGTGTCGGCATCACCATCTTCTGCGGCATGCCCCGATTTTGCGGCGAGAACGCAATCGCCCCGCGGCCGATCGTGACAAATCCGCCGGTGCTCGTCGAGACACATCTCGCCTGGCGACGCACAAGTATCAACATGGCCAAGCGCAGGTTCATCGAAGCCAGTCAGAAAGTCGGCGCGGCCTATATGACGGCATGAGGCCGCTTGGGGCGCAGACAACAAAATCCAGCCACTCGAAACCGCAGGGAGAACAGACGATGGAAAACTGGGCGAACAGGAAGACGCTGATCCTCGGTCGCAGCGAAATGATCGGGCTTTTGGAACCCCATGAATACAATGACTGTGTGGAGCAGGCATACCGCATGCATGGAGAAGGCCGCTACTACATGGACCCGAAGGGCCATATCGTGCTCGACCGCTTTGCGGGCGAATGGGAGGCTATGCCATCCTATATCGAGGAACCGCATGCGGCGGCCTGCAAATGGGTTTCGATCCGAGAGCAGAACCGGGAGAAGTTCAACCTTCCAACCGTCTTCTCGATTCTGATCTACACGCACCCGGAGACCGGGTTCCCGCTGGCCATCGTCGACGGCAGCTATCACACGGTGATGCGCACGGGATCGGCGGCGGCCGTCTCTGCCAAATGGATGGCGCGCAAGGATTCCACGAAACTCGCCATTGTGGGCGCCGGCCATATGGCGGAGGGCGCGCTCGCCACCTGCAATGCAGTCTTCGCGTGGTCCGAAGTGCGCATCTGGAGCCGCAGCCAGGATACGCTCGATCATTTCGTGAACGAACAGCAGCCCAAATACGAGAACTTCGAGATCAAGGCTTCTACCAATATCGAGCAAACGGTGCGCGGTGCCGATGTCGTCGTGACCCTGACGCCGGCACGAGGTCCGATCGTGATGGCTGACTGGATTTCGCCCGGCACTCATATCGCCGCCGTAGGCGCCGACAAGAAGGGCGATCAGGAACTCGAAAGCAAGCTTCTGAAGGGTGCCCGCATCTTTGTCGATGATATCCGCCAGTGCCGCACGGACGGCGAGATCAACGTGCCGCTGTCCGAAGGTATTATTACCGAGGCCGATATTGCCGGTGAGATTGGCGAAATCGTAACAGGCAGAAAGAAGGGCCGTACGTCGGACGAAGAAATCACGATTTTTGATTCAACCGGCATCGCGCTACAGGATTCGGCAACGGTGCCGCTCGAGTACGAACGGGCGATGGCAGCGGGCGTAGGAATCGAAAAGAAGATGATCTCGACCTGACGGCTGGAACCCGGTTTGGCCATTCTTGGCTTCACCTGCCAAGCCGCCGGCTAGAGCATCGGGCGCTTAATGTGCAACACAGCCGGCTTGCCGGAAGTAGTTCCAGCACTCCTGTGGCGTAAATAGATCGCAGACTTTTCCGACGGCTTTCCACAGATCGTCGTA
>JBKJRE010000521.1:0-3754 GCA_046594775.1 Rhizobiaceae bacterium
GCCTGGCGCAATCCGATTCGGAGCCGGAAACGCAATATCAATGCCGTCGCCAGCCAGGCTAGCAGCAGGCAAAGCAGGATTGCTCCGGACAAGATCATGCCGCATCTCCCTGCCCACCGCTACGCGGCTCTTTGCGACCGCTCCGCCCAGAAGGGTAGCGGAAGCGGCGTGAAGGTCAATGCTCGTACGGAAAGGAGAAGCTTGTCAGGCCGGTCTCGCAGGACGCATCGCTGCGCCTGGAATGATCTTCTTCTTGGGCGCCGGCAGCAAACCGTCGCGCTGGGCCTGTTTGCGCGCAGCCTTGCGGGTGCGGCGAATTGCTTCGGCCTTTTCACGCACACGCTTTTCAGACGGCTTTTCGTATGATTTGCGCGCCTTCATTTCCCTGAAAACGCCTTCACGCTGCATCTTTTTCTTGAGGACGCGCAGCGCCTGTTCGATATTGTTGTCGCGGACGAGTACCTGCAATGGTTTTCCTTAACGATATGCGCCGTGCTGCGTGAAACGCGAATGTATGCCAAGCGCTTGGGAGTTGAAGGTCGGCCATTGTGGCGGACCTCCTGATTGGCGCGCACTTTAGTGCCTCGACATCCGATAAGCAACCGCACCGTCACCACTTTTTTCGGGATCGCGACCGCGCGGAACTGCCAGACATCCTGACGGAACCATGTCAGGAAGGTGTGTCTAGTCTGTACTCCGGGATTCGCACAGAAGGGGAAACGCGGTCAATGACCATGCAGGACATGCAATCCTCCGAGCGGATGCTGGGCGCGGTGCTGGTGTCTCTTTCGGCTGCAGTATTCGGCCTCGCCGGCGTGTTGACCAAGGCAATTTCGGCCGACCCGCTTGTCATCAATTGCTGGCGCGGCCTGTTCGGTGGTTTGTTCATCGCCGCTTACGTGCTGTGGCGCCGGTCGCGCAACGGCGCCAGCATGCGACTCGGGTGGCGTGGGAGCCTCCTGGCCGTGGTCGGCGGTCTGGCGAGCATCGCCTTCATTTCGGCGTTCAAGGCCGGCTTCGTGGCCAATGTCGCGATCATCTATGCGACCGTGCCCTTTGCGGCGGCGCTTCTCGCCTTGTTGATTCTTCGCGAACACGTTCGCCTGCAAACCATGCTTGCCGCAGCGTTTTCGACCGTCGGCGTTGCGGTGATGATGGTGTCGGGTATCGCACAAGGCAATCTCCGGGGCGATGTACTGGCGCTGGTCATGACACTGTTGAGCGCGCTTTATATGGTTTTGGTGCGCAAATTCAGGGATACGCCGGTGGTCTGGGCCGCAGCGGTCTCCGCTTTCATGCTTTTCGCATTTGGCTGGCTTGTCGCTGATCCTCTGGCGGTGAAAGCACGAGACATGGTGTTACTCGCGGCTTTCGGCCTTTCGTTTGCCGCAGCTGTCATCCTGTGGACAGAAGGGGCGCGCCTTATCCCGGCTCCGGAGGCCGGCCTGCTCGGTGCGGCCGAGGTACCGTACGCGATCCTGTTTGCCTGGCTTTTTCTGGCGGAGCAGCCGCCTTTGGCCAGCTGGATCGGCGGCGCGATCGTGCTGTGTGCCGTCTTCGCGCATGGGTATCTGGACTGGCGTCGCGCAAGTTCAGTCCGGCTCGCCCATTGAACCTTCGCTTCAGGCGCGGCAAGACTGGCGCAATGACGGAGATCGGAATGGCACCTCGCCGCCTGACGACTATCGGATTCGATGCCGACGACACGCTTTGGCAGAACGAGCAGTTCTTTCACTTGACGCAGGCACGCTTCGCCGAACTGCTGGCGGACCATGCCGAGCCTGAGCATCTTTCGCGCCGGCTGCTGGAGGCCGAAAGGCGCAACATCGCGCTCTACGGGTTCGGCATCAAGGGCTTCACGCTTTCGATGATCGAGACAGCCATCGAGGTGACGGAGGGACGCGCGCCCGCCGACGTGATTTCGAAGATACTGGCGGCGGGACGAGACATGCTTGCCCACCCGGTCGAGACGCTGCCACATGCGCGAGAAACGCTGGAACTGCTTGCCGGCACCTACCAGCTTGTCCTGATCACCAAGGGCGATCTCTTCGACCAGGAACGAAAGGTGGCGCAATCGGGACTGGGCGAATTGTTCGAAGCGGTCGAAATCGTCAGCCAGAAAACGCGCTCGACTTATGAACGCATCTTCCGGCGGACCGGTGACGGCCCTGAAACCGGCATGATGGTGGGCAATTCCATGAAGTCCGATGTGCTTCCGGCCATCGACGCCGGCTGCTGGGGGATCTTTGTGCCTCACGACCTGACGTGGACCCTGGAGCATGACGACGCGCCGACCCATGCGGTGCGATTCCGGGAAATCGCGCATCTCGGCGAACTTCCCGCCCTGATCGAACAGATCGAGCGTTAATGAGGAGTGTGGGCGCTCAGTCGGGCTGGCGGTATTCGACGAAACGGTCCTTGCGCGACTGGTAGATCAGGCCCGTCTCGGTGAGTTCCGGGCCGGTCAGCCGCAGGATCTTGGCAGCGACATCTGAGGGATGCGGCAGCGTTTCGGGGTTCTCGCCTGGCATGGCCAAGGCGCGCATGGCCGTGCGCGTGCCGCCAGGATCGAATGCGTTGACGCGTAACGGCATGTTCTTGGTTTCGTCGGCCCATGAACGCGCGAGCGCCTCAACAGCAGCCTTGGAGGCGGCGTAAGGCGCCCAGAAAGCGCGCGCCGAATGAGCGGCGCCTGAGGACACCACTACGGCGCGTCCGGCGTCCGACAACCGCAGCAACGGATCGACCGAGCGGATCAGACGCCAACTTCCGGTGACGTTGACAGCCATGACCTTTTCGAAAGTCTTCGCTTCGACATGGCCGATCGGGGCGATGACCCCCAGTACGCCTGCATTGGCGACCAGAATGTCGAGCTTTCCCCAACGTTCATGGATTGCCCCGCCGAGGCGGTCGATGCCGGGCATGTCGGTCAGATCAAGCGGAACCAGCGTGGCTTCGCCCCTGCCGGTGCGGCGTCGCTCCGCCTTGATCTCGTCGTCGAGTTCTTCCAGCCCGCCGACGGTCCGCGCCACCGCGATGACATGCGCGCCCGCAGCGGCCAGATGCCTTGCGGTGAAATAGCCGATGCCGCGCGATGCGCCGGTGACCAGCGCGATGCGGCCCGAAAGGTCCGGGGGCAGAAAGGAATCAGGCAAAGCTAGTGTCCGCCTGTCGCCAGCAGCGACAGGGTGCGGACATTGTCCGAGCCTTCATGGTCGGCCAGCCGCGTTGGGTACTGCGCCGTGAAGCAGGCGTCGCAGAACTGCGGTTGCTCGCTGTTGCGGGCAGCTTCGCCGACAGCGCGATAGAGGCCGTCGATCGACAGGAAGCCGAGCGAATCGACGCGGATGAAATCCGCCATCTCCTCCACCGACATGCGCGAAGCAAGGAGTTTTGAGGTTTCCGGCGTGTCCACGCCGTAGAAGCAGGATGAACGCGTCGGCGGCGATGCAATGCGCATATGCACTTCCCTGGCGCCGGCCTCGCGCACCATCTGCACGATCTTCTGGCTGGTGGTGCCACGCACGATCGAATCGTCGACCAGCACGACGCGTTTGCCTTCGATCATCTTGCGGTTGGCGTTGTGCTTCAGCTTCACCCCCATGTGACGGATTGAATCGCTTGGCTGAATGAAGGTGCGGCCGACATAGTGGTTGCGGATGATGCCGAGTTCGAAGGGCAGGCCGGCCGCCTGGGCAAAGCCGATAGCCGCCGGCGTGCCCGAATCGGGCACCGGGACGATGATGTCCGCATT
>JBKJRE010000599.1:0-3124 GCA_046594775.1 Rhizobiaceae bacterium
CGTGGCATCCGCCATCGGGTTCACGAGCGCACGACACGGTTTTCATTGCCGCAGGTTCTGGCTTCGGTGGAACGGCCACCGATGCCGGCGGTCTATGCCGCATTGGCCCTGGATGAAGGGCGCAATGATCTCATCTTCGATGATGTGCTCCAGGCCCTCGAACAGAAGCGGTCGCCCATCGTTCTCACCGAGCGGAAGGATCACCTTCTTTATCTGCAGAAGCGCTTCACGCCCTTCGTCAGGAACATCGCCGTCTTGTGGGGCGGACTTTCCGCGTCAGAAAGAAAGCGCTGCCAATCGGTGTTGAGCGTTCCAGAATCAGAGGAACGCCTCGTCCTGGCGACAGGTCGCTACATAGGCGAAGGTTTCGACGATGCGAGGCTCGATACGCTCTTTCTGACGATGCCAATCTCCTGGAAAGGAACACTCGCCCAATATGTCGGACGCCTGCATCGCCAGCATGCCGGCAAGACCGAGGTTCTGGTCGTCGATTATGTGGATGGTGCCGTGCCTGTCCTCGCCCGAATGGCCGCCAGACGGCGGGCCGGATACCGCGGGCTCGGATATCGTCTGGAGTAGGCATCATGGGTAGGGTCATCCGGTAGTTCGCATCGGTTCGAGAAGGCCGCGCAGCTTGTGCTTGCGGCGGTGGTTCTGGATGAGCGTGTCCAGAAGGTCGCGCCATTCGCCGGTCTTGCCGGCGACCGCGTGACCGCGCGCGGCCGGTTCGAGCCAGCGCACGGCCAGATCATAGTGGCTCGAGCGGCCCTCGGTCATGATGGGGTTCGCCATGCGCAGGGCAAAACGGATCGTCCAGTCGGGATTGTGGTCGCACGCCGCCCACGCGAGGCGCAACAGCGATGGATCGTGTGGACTGTGGAACCCGGCATCCTTGCGATCGACAACGGCCATGGCGTCGTCGATCCGGTTCTCGTGCAGCAGGATGTCGATCCGGTCGGGCGCGTAGGCAGCGGCCATCAGCCGTGCCTGCAATGCATCGCGCAAGTCCTGCCAATCCGGCTCCGGGCATAGACGTTGCGCCGCCCCGTAATCCTCGCTCGACAGGCTTTCCTCAAAGGCTGCCTTGCCTGCCATGACCGCAAGGCCAAGACGGCTTGCACCCTGTGCCTCATCGCGCAACCAGCGCGCCAAGCCGTGTCTGCCATGCACCCTACCAGAGCCAGCATCCGGGTCTTGCATGGGGAGAGACAGCCCCCAGTGAGCGAGTTCGAAGGCCGCATCGGCCTGGGCAGAGTCGAAAAGCGCCTGCGCCAGACGCAAGACACTGCCCGGTTCGCGGAAACGGGAATGGGCAATTGCCAGCGCCTCATCGAAGCGCTCGCATTTCGCCAGCATCACGGCATGATCGCAATGGCGCCCTGCCGCGCGAGATAGGTTGAGAAACCGCTCTGTGGACCCCATCGCTGCAAGCGTGGCAAGCCGGGCTTCGATAAGTTTCCCGCTCAGCCAATCCTCTGCCCCGCCCTGCGGCCAAGTGCTTGCATGTCCGTCAAGGACTTCGGACAGGCCAGGCTCGTCCCAGCCCAGCGTCGCTGCGGCAAGGGCAACGGCAAAGGCATCGTCGGCTCCGTATTCGGCGACCTGGTCCTGCCAATCGCTCAATTCGTCGACCAGGAGATCGCGCATATCGTCCGCCAAGTTGCCCGACAGTGCGGCCCTGGCCAACATTGCATCAAGGACGGGGAAGAACTCGTGGAGGGTTTCGTCCCAGTCGGCGCATTGCGGCCAGGAGACCACCAGCGCTTCGGTAATCGGTCGCAGGATCGTCAGCGCATTGACACCGTCGCCTGCTGCCAGGAAAGGCTCGGCCTGGCCGACCAGCTCTTCGAGCGCCGCTTCATCGACGTCGGAACGGAAATCGTGCCAATGTCGACGGCGGCGATCGTTCTGGGCTGGCTCAAGCAGTGCTGCGGCTTGTCGGCGAAAGGGTTCCGGATCGAGTGGCGCTTGCTGATCGAGCGCGTCCCGCGCCGCCAGTTCCGCATCAAGCCACAGCCGGAAATTCTTGTCGGATACGGCGCGTTGCACCAGCAGGGCGGCCAATGTGCCGGCATCGAGCGCCTTCAGCCGTGCCGCGATGGTATCGCTCACGGCGACAAGGTCTTGCGCTTGCGCCTTGGCGCGGGCTTGCCAGACAGCAGCGTGCCAAGGCCTGCCGCGAGGTCTTCGATGTCCAGAACATCGGTATCGATCGCATGCGCGAGCGCCGCGATGGCCGGCTCCAGCGCCATCATCACGAGGTCGAGGCCATGCAGATGCGCCGGATAGACCAGTTCGTGCAGCGTGGCACGAGCATCCGCACTATCTGTAGTGTCCGCAAGCCCAAGCTTGATCGCCATGACCTCGCTCTTGCGCAAAGGTATGACGATGCCGAACCCGATGTGCCAGGGGCCGAGATCGACGAACCGTCCCGCAATCGGGAACTCGCCATGGATGGCAACCTGCTCCGCCAGCGCCCGGTCCATGATGTGGATCGCCTGGTCGTCATCGAGCAGATCATGCGCCACAACGCCGCCCTGGTCATGCGCTCGCTCAACCACGAAAACGGAAAAGATGGCGGAGGGTAGCCGCGCGGCAATCATCGCCTTCAGCGGGTCGTGCTTGAGCGGGAGTTTTAGTGCGATGCGGTCGATGCTCCGGCGGGAACCGCCGTGCGAACCGGCTGTTTGCCTGCACGAATAGAGTGCCGTGTCCGCAAGCATCTCTGCGGGATCCGAGGCAATTGTGTTGCAATCGGCCAGGCCAAGTTTCTCTTCCGCCAGTTTCAGCTCCGCCTTCGCGAGCCTTTCAACGCAAAGTTGGAGCACATCGTTGAACGCATCCCGAACCGCAGGATAGCCGATTGCCTGGATGTCGATGTCCGTTTCCATTCTGCAACCTTCTATTCGTGGGCCGCGCCGCTGCGCGTGAACAAATTCAGGAACAGGCGCTTCGCCTCGAGCGGCCCTTTTTCTGTCACCCGGATCGATTTCGCCCAGCTCACCGGGCTCGAGATAAGACCGCGCTCGTGCAGCCGCTCCATGGACCCCCAGTCGAAACTCTTCCAGGCCATGCCGGTGGCATCGAGGTTGAGCCACAAGAGCGCCTGAACCGCTTCGTCAAC
>JBKJRE010000149.1:0-3361 GCA_046594775.1 Rhizobiaceae bacterium
GATCCTGCGCCTCAATTCGGGCGAGCAGCGCGTCGTCAGCGGCCTTTGCATGGCCACGGTCGGCGCGGTGTCGAACCCGGATCACGGCAACATCAATCTGGGCAAGGCCGGCCGTACGGTATGGAAGGGCAAGCGTCCTCACAACCGCGGCGTGACCATGAACCCGGTCGACCATCCGCATGGCGGCGGCGAAGGCCGCACCTCGGGCGGCCGTCATCCGGTCAGCCCGTGGGGCAAGCCGACCAAGGGCAAGAAGACGCGGTCCAATAAAGAGACCGACAAGTTCATTCTTCGCTCGCGCCATCAGCGCAAGAAATAAGAAGAGGTAGTCAGCAGTGACACGTTCAGTCTGGAAAGGCCCGTTCATCGACGGCTATCTTCTGAAGAAGGCCGACAAGGTGCGCGAAGGCGGCCGTAACGAGGTGATCAAGATGTGGAGCCGTCGCTCCACCATCCTGCCGCAGTTCGTCGGCCTCACCTTCGGCGTCTACAACGGTCAGAAGCACGTCCCCGTTTCGGTGAACGAGGACATGGTCGGCCACAAGTTCGGTGAGTTCTCGCCGACCCGGACCTATTACGGTCACGGTGCGGACAAGAAGGCGAAGAGGAAATAACCATGGGCAAGGCCAAAGCTCCGCGCAGGCTTGCTGACAACGAAGCGCGCGCCGTATTGCGCACGATCCGTATCAGCCCGCAGAAGCTGAACCTCGTTGCCGCGCTGATCCGCGGCAAGAAGGTCGCCAGCGCGCTCTCCGACCTGGAATTCTCGCATAAGCGCATCTCCGGCACCGTCAGGAAGACGTTGGAATCGGCGATCGCCAATGCGGAAAACAATCACGACCTCGATGTCGACGCGCTGATCGTGGCAGAAGCCTATGTCGGCAAGTCGATTGTCATGAAGCGCTTTCATGCCCGTGGCCGCGGCCGCGCAAGCCGTGTCGAAAAGCCGTTCTCGCACCTCACGATCGTGGTTCGTGAAGTCGAAGAAAAAGGGGAGGCCGCATAATGGGCCAGAAAGTCAATCCGATCGGCCTGCGTCTCGGCATCAACCGGACCTGGGATTCGCGCTGGTACGCCAACACCGGCGAATACAGCAAGCTGCTGCACGAGGACATCAAGATCCGCGAGTATCTTGAGAAGGAACTCAAGCAGGCGGCGATTTCGAAGGTCGTCATCGAGCGTCCGCACAAGAAGTGCCGCGTCACCATCCACGCCGCCCGTCCCGGCCTGATCATCGGCAAGAAGGGCGCGGACATCGAGAAGCTTCGCAGGAAGCTGATGGAGATGACCAAGTCCGAGACGCACCTCAACATTGTCGAGGTCCGCAAGCCGGAGATCGACGCCACGCTGGTGGCGCAGTCGATTGCCCAGCAGCTGGAGCGCCGCATCGCTTTCCGCCGCGCCATGAAGCGCGCCGTCCAGTCGGCGATGCGTCTGGGCGCGGAAGGCATCCGCATCAACTGCTCGGGCCGTCTCGGCGGCGCCGAAATCGCGCGCATGGAATGGTACCGCGAAGGTCGGGTGCCGCTGCATACGCTGCGCGCCGACGTCGACTACGGCACGGCCGAAGCCAAGACCGCCTACGGCATCTGCGGCGTCAAGGTCTGGGTGTTCAAGGGCGAAATCCTGGAGCACGACCCGATGGCTTCCGAGCGCAAGGCTACCGAAGAACATTCGCATGGCGGTGGTGGCGATCGCGAACGCGGTCGTCGTCGCGAAAACGCCTGAGCATACTGGGAATCTGGAGTAAACAAAGATGCTGCAGCCAAAGCGCACCAAGTTTCGCAAGCAGTTCAAGGGCCGCATCCATGGTCTCGCCAAGGGCGGCACCAACCTGGATTTCGGCGGCTACGGGCTGAAGGCGATGGAGCCGAACCGGGTCACGGCGCGCGAGATCGAGGCGGCCCGCCGCGCGATCACCCGCGAGATGAAGCGCGCCGGCCGCGTCTGGATCCGGATATTCCCGGACGTGCCGGTGACGTCGAAGCCGACCGAAGTCCGCATGGGCAAGGGCAAGGGCGCTGTCGATTTCTGGGCGGCGCGCGTCAAGCCGGGCCGCATCATGTTCGAGATCGATGGCGTCAACGAGGAAATCGCCCGCGAGGCGCTGCGCCTTGGCGCTGCGAAGCTCTCGGTCAAGACGCGCTTCGTGCAGCGCATCGCAGAATAGGAAGGGATGGCAATGAAGGCCTCCGACGTCAGGACCAAGACCGCCGACCAGCTCAACGACGAACTGGCCAGCCTCAAGAAGGAGCAGTTCAACCTGCGCTTCCAGAAGGCCACCGGGCAGCTCGAGAAGACAGCGCGCGTGAAGATTGTCCGCAGGGACATCGCGCGCATCAAGACCATCGCCGCCGAAAAAGCTTCGGCCAAGAAGGCATAAGGATCAAATCATGCCAAAGCGCATTCTGCAGGGCACCGTCGTCAGCGACAAGAACGAGATGACGGTTGTCGTCAAGGTCGAACGGCGCTTCACGCATCCCGTGATGAAGAAGGTCGTTCGCTCGACCAAGAAGTACAAGGCGCACGACGCCAACAATGCCTGCAAGGTGGGCGATCAGGTTTTCATCCAGGAGTCGGCTCCGATCTCCAAAGACAAGCGCTGGGTCGTCATTACCGAAGCCCAGGCGCAGTAACGAAATTTTTGGACACAAGCGGGAGAGGCCAGAGTGCTGCTCGCGTTGAATGAAGAAGGCGGCCTGTCATGATTCAGATGCAAACCAACCTGGACGTTGCCGATAATTCCGGCGCGCGCCGTGTCATGTGCATCAAGGTGCTGGGCGGATCGAAGCGGAAATACGCTTCCGTTGGCGACATCATCGTGGTGTCGATCAAGGAAGCCATTCCGCGCGGCCGCGTAAAGAAGGGCGACGTGATGAAGGCGGTCGTGGTTCGCACGGCCAAGGACATCCGCCGTCCCGACGGCAGCGTCATCCGGTTCGACAAGAACGCGGCCGTTCTGGTCGACAACAAGAAAGACCCGGTCGGTACGCGCATCTTCGGACCGGTTCCGCGCGAATTGCGCGCCAAGAACCACATGAAGATCATCTCGCTCGCGCCTGAAGTTTTGTAAGGACAGAACAATGCAGAAGATCAAAAAAGGCGACAACGTCGTCGTTCTGGCCGGCAAGGACAAGGGCCGTAGCGGCGAAGTCCTGCGCGTCATTCCCAAGGACGACAAGGCCCTCGTTCGCGGCATCAACCAGATTCGCCGTCACCAGAAGCAGTCCCAGACCCAAGAGGGCGGGATCATCACCAAGGAAGCGCCGATACATCTGTCGAACATCGCCCTCGCCGATCCCAAGGATGGCAAGCCGACCCGCGTCGGTTTCCAGATCCAGAAGGACGGCAAGAAGGTGCG
>JBKJRE010000215.1:0-2596 GCA_046594775.1 Rhizobiaceae bacterium
CCGGATGTGCGACTGAGCGGTCTGGTCCTTGGCGTCGATCGCGAGCGCCAGCGCTTCGATGGTCGCCAGGTGCAGGTCGGCCATCTCCTCGACGTGACGGCGTTCGTCGTCGATGCGCCCGAGGTAGACCTTGTAGGTTCGATAGGTCAGATAGAGCGGGGCGGCGGCCAACAGCGCCATCGCCACGCCAGAGGTCATGACCGCCCACGTCGCGATCGCGGCAGCACCGGCGCCGACGAAGTAGCTGGGCGCACTCCACAGGAAATTCTGGTTCCACACCGCGACGAACGTCTGTCGCGTGGCCAGGGCCACGGCGATGGCGATCAGGCAGGTGTTGAACACGAAATACATCGTCGCGGCCGCGACGAGGGGCTTGGCCAGGCCGGGCACGTCGTGGGCCAGGGTGCCGGGAACACCACCGAGCGCCTCGTAGGCGAAGCCGGCGGCCTGCACGGTGATGGCGAGGCACGCCATGCTGAACAGGGTACGGTAGACCGGGTTTTTCACCTTCATCCGGAAGGTGCACTGGCTCCAGGCGCTGATCACCGCGACGAGCATCGTTTCGTTCGGGCCGAGCAGCAGCAGCGCCGCGAAGTCGACCGCGTACGACACCGACATCGTCGAACCACTCTTGGCGAGTGGCAGGCTGACCTTGAAGGCTGAGGTGAAGGCCGAGGCTAGGAGGAGGGCGGTGAAAAGGTAAGGACTGGCGAACGTCGATTTCGGACCGAGCGACACCACCAGCAAGGCGCCGATGGCAACGGTGGCGCCGATGTAAATGCGGGCTGGGAGTGGCAAGGAGCGCATGTGCGCTTTATTTTCTTATGAACCCCAGACCGCCTTGGCGCGGGTGGCTTCCGCAACGGGCCACATCGAGCCTCGAGACGAATGAGTAGAGCGCTGGGGGGCTTGCAACTTGTTCACAACGGGAAGGAGCATACACGACCATAAAGTCATATGGCAACAACAAATAATTACCTTTGCAACACTCCGAACCATAGATTAGGTAAATTCGTTTAATTTGTTATGTTTTTAGCTATTATGCCATGATTTTCGTTGTGCAAATCAGTCGGTATGGTCATGTTTTGATACGACATGAACGGACAACATGGACCAGCCTTCGAAAGGTTCAGCTCCGGCCGCGTCTCCGGCCCGACCCAGCGGCCGGTTCAAGGCCGTACTCCTCGATCTTGCGGTAGAGCGTGCCTCGGCTGATGTCGAGTACCTTGGCGGCCTCGAGCTTGTTCCACTCCGTCGCCTCGAGCACGCGAATGATGTGCGCGCGTTCGGAGTCGCGTAGCGAGGGCAGGCGATTGGACGTCTCATCCGGGCGCGGCATGGCGTGGCCGTGCAGGAATTCAATATCGGCCGCACGAATGGACCGGCCGGGCGCCGAGAGCGCGGCTCGCGAGACGGTGCTTTCGAGCTCGCGGATGTTACCGGGCCAATGGTACGAGGCCATCAGGTCCTGGGCTTCCGAGGAAAATTGCTTTGCGTCGAGCGGCAAGCCGTTGGCCGCGCAGTAGCGAGCCAGGAAGCGATTCGCCAGCACCGGAATATCCACCGCGCGTTCGCGCAGCGAGGGCAGCCGGATCGCAAACGCATTGATGCGGTAGTAGAGGTCCTCGCGGAACCGGCTTTCGCGCACGAACATGTCGAGCGGGCGGTTGGTCGCCGAGATCAGCCGGAAGTCGACGTGGATCGACTTGTTGCCGCCCAGGCGCTCGAACCGGCGTTCTTCGAGCACGCGCAGCAGCTTGGCCTGGGCGATCAGCGACATGTCGCCGATCTCGTCGAGGAACAGCGTGCCCTCGTTGCGCGAACGCGCCGTGGATATTCCGGTCCTGGCGAACCGCTTCCTGGCTCGCTACTGCGCGGCCAACGGCTTGCCGCTCGACGCCAAGCAGTTCTCATCTGAAGCCCAGGACCTGATGGCCTCGTACCATTGGCCCGGCAACATCCGCGAGCTCGAAAGCACCGTCTCGCGAGCGGCCTTGTCGGCGCCTGGGCGATCGATTCGCGCCGCCGACATCGAGTTCCTGCACGGCCATGCCATGCCGCGCCCGGATGAGACGCCCAATCGCCTGCCCTCGCTCCGCGACTCCGAACGCGCGCACGTCATTCGCGTGCTCGAGGCGACGGAGTGGAACAAACTCGAGGCCGCCAAGGTGCTCGACATTAGCCGGGGCACGCTCTACCGCAAAATCGAGGAGTACGGCCTTGAACCCGCCGCCGGGGCCGGCCGGAAACGCGGCCGAAGCTGAACCTTAGCGGTCAGCCGTTTGGTTCATATTGTCAGCTAATGTCGCATCAAACTCGGCTGAACCAGACTGCTTTGCACAACTAAGAACAGAGCTGAGTAGCTGAAATACTAACAACTTTAACTAATTCGCCTAACTTTTGGTTCGGAGCGTGGCATAGCTCATCATTTGTTGTTGCCATATGACTTTATGGTCGTGTATGCTCCTTTTCGTTGTGAACAAGTTGCAAGCCCCTCAGCACCCTACTCATTCGTCTCGAGGCTCGATGTGGCCCGTTGCGGAAGCCACCCGCGCCAAGGCGGTCTGGGGTTCATAAAAAAATAAAGCGCACATGC
>JBKJRE010000314.1:0-3300 GCA_046594775.1 Rhizobiaceae bacterium
ACGCCGACATGAACGCCGTCCTCGGCGGGACCATCGTCATCGGTTCGGTGTTCATCGGGATCAACCTCGTTTCAGACCTGCTCTACCGGAGCCTCGACCCGCGGACGCGGGTGCGATGAGCGCGCCAGCCGAAACCACGCGCGGGTGGCTGCTGTCGGAACGGCCGGCCTCGCGCACGCAGGCGCGGCTCGGGCGCGCCTACCAGAGATGGCGACGTTTCTCCGGCAGCCGGTTGGCGATGGCCGGACTGGGTATCATCATCCTGCTGGTGCTGGTCGCCATCTTCGCCAACCAGCTGGCGCCCTACTCGCCTGTGATCGGCGATCTGCGCGGCGCGCGGCTGGCGCCGCCCGGCGCCGAACACTGGCTCGGTACGGACGACCTTGGCCGCGACATTCTTTCGCGCATCATCTTCGGCTCGCGCCTGACGCTCTATGTGGTGATCCTCGTCGCCATCATCGCCGCGCCCGTCGGGCTGCTGATCGGCACCGTGGCAGGCTATGCCGGCGGCTGGACCGACGCGATCCTGATGCGCATCACCGACATATTCCTGGCTTTCCCCAAGCTGATCCTGGCGCTGGCCTTCGTTGCGGCGCTCGGACCCGGCATCGAAAACGCCGTGCTGGCCATCGCCATTACCTCCTGGCCGCCCTATGCCCGCATCGCGCGCGCCGAAACGCTGACCGTGCGCAATTCCGACTATATCGCCGCGGTGAGGCTGATGGGCGCGTCGCCGCTGCGCATCGTCGTGCGCCACATCATGCCATTGTGCATCTCATCGTTGATCGTGCGGGTGACGCTCGATATGGCCGGCATCATCCTGACCGCCGCGGGGCTTGGCTTCCTCGGCCTCGGCGCACAGCCGCCGCTGCCCGAATGGGGCGCGATGATCGCATCCGGCCGGCGCTTCATCCTCGACCAGTGGTGGGTGGCGGCGGCACCGGGCGCGGCCATCCTGCTGGTCAGCCTCGGCTTCAACCTGCTGGGCGACGGGCTGCGCGATGCGCTCGACCCCAGAGGCGGCGAGCAATGAACGAGCTGCTGACGGTCGACCAGCTGAAAGTGGATTTCCCGACCCGCACCGGCGTGGTCGAGGCGGTGCGCGGCGTATCGTTCACGCTGGGCAAGGAGCGGCTTGGAATCGTCGGCGAATCCGGTTCGGGAAAGTCGCAGACCGGGCGCGCCATCATGGGACTGACGCCGCCAAGCGCTAGGGTATCGGCGGCGCGGCTGAACTTCGGCGGCGCCGACCTGCTCGACATCACCGCCCGCAAGCGCCGCGAACTCAGAGGCAGGCGGATCGCAATGATCCTGCAGGACCCGAAATATTCGCTGAACCCGGTGATGAGCATCGGGCGACAGATCGTCGAGACGCTGCGCGCCCATGACAGGGTGAGCGCGGCAGAGGCGCGCGAGCGGGCGCTGGCAATGCTGGAGGCTGTGCAGATCCGGGAGGCCGGCCGCGTCTTCGACCTCTACCCGCACGAAGTGTCGGGCGGCATGGGTCAGCGCGCGATGATCGCGATGATGCTGATCGCCGGCCCGGAGCTTCTGATCGCCGACGAACCGACCTCGGCGCTGGACGTCACGGTGCAGCTCGACATTCTGCGCATCCTCGACCGGCTTGTGGCCGACCGGGGCATGGGGCTGATCTTCATCTCGCACGATCTGAGGCTGGTTTCGTCCTTCTGCAACCGCGTCATCGTCATGTATGCCGGCAGGATCGTGGAGGAGTTGCCGGCCTCCGAACTGGCCAATGCCCAGCATCCCTACACGCGCGGGCTGCTCGCCTGCATGCCCAGGATCGGCGAGCACCGGCACCCGCTGCCGGTGCTCGACCGCAGGCCGGAATGGGCGCTGTGAGCGCCGCGCTGGAAATCGAGGCGTTGCGCGTCGTCTATGACGAGCACCACGCATTGAAGGGCCTGAGCCTGAAGGTCGAAAAGGGCGAATCCTACGGGCTGGTCGGCGAGTCGGGCTCGGGGAAATCGACGCTTCTCAGGGCGATTGCCGGTCTCGCCCCGGTAAGGAGCGGCGAGATCGCGGTGGATGGCGAAAGGCTCGGGAGACGCCGCGACAAGGCCTTCTACCGCAAGGTGCAGATGGTGTTCCAGGACCCGTACGGATCGCTGCATCCGCGCCAGACAATCGACCGGCTGCTGCTCGAACCGCTGGGGATTCACGGATTTTCGGACATCCAGACGCGTATCGTGCGGGCGCTCGACGAGGTGGGGCTCGGCGCCGGGTTTCGCTTCCGCTACTCGCACCAGCTTTCCGGTGGTCAGCGCCAGCGCGTCGCCATCGCGCGGGCGCTTATCCTCGAACCGTCGATCCTGCTGCTCGACGAACCAACCTCGGCGCTCGACGCGTCGGTGCAGGCGGAAGTGCTGAACCTTCTGGAGCAGGTGCGCAGAGAGCGCGGCCTGACCTTCCTGATGGTCAGTCACGACCTGGCGATCATCACCCATATGTGCGCGCGGCTTATGGTGATGCAAGATGGCGAGGAGGTCGAAAGGCTGAGCGCCGCCGATCTGGCGGCCAGGCGTGTAAACCAGGATTATACACGCAACCTGCTTGTCGCGAGCCAAGGCTTCGTGCGCGAGCCTTAGCACGGCAAGGGCGGAACCATCACGCGATCCGGCCATTTGGCAAGCAGTCGCTTGCGGAGGCGGGCGTATGCCACATATTCTCGCGCGACGAGCCGCGAAATCCGTTCGTCGTCCGGGAGCCAGTCAATCCAGCAGAAGAGTCTTCATGACAAAAGTGACCTATGAAATCGTCGAGCATGATGGCGGCTGGGCCTACCGGCTGGACGGCACCTATTCGGAGACCTTTTTTTCGCACAACGACGCGCTTGCCGCGGCCAAGATCGCCGCCGCGGAACAGCAGGTGGCCGGAAAGACCGAAGGCATCAGCTACGAGGATTCAGCCGGCCGGTGGCACGGTGAAGTGTCGGAGGGCGACGACCGGCCAGAGGCCGAGGTTGCGGATATGCCGGCAAAACCCCGCTGAACTGCGCTGGAAGCCGGGGTCCCAGAAGGGACGTATCGGGACCCCGGCCCTTGACGAAGACGGCCAGAGCCGCCACGGCCTCGGCGCGAGGCCGGCACAATCCGAACCCAGAAAGCCCGCGGGCTGGCGGATTGTTCAACGTCCCGATCAGCTACGGGCGCCTGATGGATTAGTTTCAGTCCGGACGCGGCGACGTTCGGGCAAAGCTGCTCCGGCAAGCCAGTGGGACCTGCCGCACTGGCCAGCGTGGCGCTAGAGCGTTTCAAGGTTAGATTGAATCATTCTGCC
>JBKJRE010000320.1:0-8754 GCA_046594775.1 Rhizobiaceae bacterium
GATGCAACCTTCACGGTCGCGATGCACGACCAGATCGCCGAGCGCATCGATAAGTCCACGAAATCGCTCCTCGCTTTCCTGAAGCTCCCACATCCGGTCAGCAAGATTCTCGATCTCGGTACGGTTGCGTTCCGTGCTTTCCGAAATCATCGAGGCCGCCCAGGTTTCCCTATGGAGCGCCCGAACGAACAGCACGATACCGACAAGTCCGGTGACCAGCAGACCGACGACTAGGAAATCCGGTGCCTCTGTCAGCCTGGCGAGACCGGCAAGGATCAGAACTGCGACAGCCGTTATGATGGAAGATAGTCGTCGCGCCTGCTTAGGCAGTGCTGGCGCAAGCGGCGGTGGCGTCACCAATCGGCGCGCCACCTTGCCTCGGGTGTCGCTGACGCCTTGCCGGATCACTGGCGTTACGCTGCTTTCGGTGTCCACACTCATGCAAAACACCTGGCAGAGATAGATTAGAGAAGCTTTGGGGCGATCAATCGCATTTTAATTGTCGCGCAAACCGAATGCATTTTAAGCATCTGCTGCACGCCAAAGGAACTATCCGAATCGAACCCTAGCAGCAGTCTCGATCAACGCGACAGATCACATTTCCACGACGACACGCCCACGGATTTGCCCGTCGATGATGTCTTTAGCCGCGCCGACAATGTCGTCGAATCCGATAGACTTCGACAAGGCTGTGAGTTTTGCGTGATCAAGATCTTTGGCAATGCGGCGCCAGGCAGCTATCCGAAGCGCCTTGGGCGCCATGACGGAATCGATCCCGAGCAGCGAAATGCCGCGTAGGATGAAGGGCGCAACGCTCGTCGGCAGGTCCATGCCACCGGCAAGACCGCATGCGGCGATCGCCCCGCCATAGGAGGTCATGGACAGGACATTGGCCAGTGTGTGGGTGCCGACGGAATCGATGCCCGCGGCCCATCTTTCCTTGGCCAAGGGCTTCGCTGGAGCCGCAAGTTCAGCTCGTTCGATGATTTCGTTGGCGCCGAGTTCCTTCAGATACGCGCTTTCGGACGTCCTGCCGGTTGAAGCGATGACATGGTTGCCAAGCCCCGAAAGGAGAGAGATGGCCACGGATCCGACTCCGCCGGCCGCACCGGTCACGACAACCGGGCCTTTCTGAGGCGTGATGCCGTGACGCTCCAGCGCCATCACGCAAAGCATCGAGGTATAGCCTGCAGTGCCGACCGCCATGGCGTCTCTGGCACTCATTCCGTCGGGCAAGCGGACGAGCCATTCACCCTTGACTCGGGATTTCTCGGCAAAAGCGCCATGATGCGTTTCGCCCGTTCCCCAGCCGTTGAGGATGACCTTGTCTCCCGGCTTCCAGTCTGGATTATCCGACGCGGTGACGGTGCCTGCGAAGTCTATTCCGGGGATCAAGGGAAAGCGGCGGATAACGGGCGCTTTGCCTGTAATAGCGAGCCCGTCCTTGTAATTGATGGTCGTCGCCTCAATCGCAACGGTCACGTCGCCTTCCATAAGGTCGCTATCGCCTAACTCGACCACGCCAACGGATTGCTTCTTGTCCTCGTCGCGTGAGATCAGGATTGCCTTGAATGTGTCCGACATTTGTGCGCTCGCTTTATAGTTTCGAGTTCGGAAGGTGCAGTGCCGGCGCGCCGAGGTCAATCGATCTACGGTCCGTCGTCGTTGCGTTGCCGCGACCAGCCGAGAAATTCATCGGCAACAACCAGAATCGCGCCAATCGTGATAAAGGCGTCGGCCAGATTGAAGACTGCGAAAGACCAAACCGGCGTGTGGAAGAGAATGTAGTCGATGACGTGACCATGTAGTGCGCGATCAACAAGGTTTCCGAGCGCACCGCCGATGATCAGCGCAAAGCCGAAGCGCGCCAGGGGCTGGTCAGATGGCGCACGGCTCGCGAGATAAAGCACAAAAGCGATCACCGCGAGCGAAACGACGATTAGGCCGGTGTCTCCGAACGACGAGAACATCGAAAACGCGACGCCGGTATTGTAGGTGCGAAACAGGGCGATGAACGGCAAGACATCTACCTGTTCATGCATGACGAGCCTTGTCTCGACCAAAAACTTGATCAGCTGGTCGAGAGCGATCACCATTGCGACAAGGACCGAGTAGGGCACGAGCGATTTCAATTGCCATCTCCGTCCAGCGAGAGCGAATTCCGCCTGATTTCGAAGAGCATGACGCCAGTTGCTACCGCCAGATTGAGGGAATCAGCGCGCCCGGCCTGGGGAATTCTCAAGAGCCGGTCACAACTGCGGACGAGGTCATCTGAGAGGCCCTGCTGTTCGTTGCCCATCAGGAGCAACACGGGTCTTCGCGCAAAGTCCACGGAGCGGTAATCGACAGCGCCCTTCAGATGCGTACCCGCCACCAATCCCGGAAAACCCTGCCGCCAGGCGAGAAAATTCTCCGATGATGCTTTCGCAATCGGAATGGCGAAGATCGATCCCATGGTGGCGCGCACCGCTTCCAGCGAGAATGGGTCAGTGGTCTCTCCGACCAGAATGACGCCCTTTGCTCCGACCGCATCGGTGGTGCGGATGACCGTACCGAGATTGCCAGGGTCACGCACCCGGTCAAGCGCTACCCAGACGTCGTCATTCTCAGGAGTGATGGACCTGAGAGGCATTAAGCGCTGCGAAAAGACGCCCACGACCGCCTGTGGGTTATCACGGCGTGTGATTGCCGTGAGTATCTTGTCAGTAACCTCAAGCACGGTCCCGCCGGAAGCTACCGTCCGGGCGGCGACTTTCTGCACGGCATCATTCCCACCCGCAGCCTTTGCGTAGATCAGTGTCCGGATCGACCAGCCGAGTTCAAACGCATTAATGATAAGCTTGAGGCCCTCGGCCATGAACGCATTGTGCTGGTCGCGATACTTCTTCAGCGACAGCGACCTGATGTCCTTGATAAGCGGATTTGCAAGACTGGTGATCTCCTTAACGACACCAGGAGCGCCGCTGGCGCGATGGTCGCTCATCAAGCAATCCAGCGCGAAAAAAGCGAGGTCGAAAGCGCGCGTGCGGCCGATTGCTCGCGGATGATCAGTTCGCCCGATTCGACGGTTCCGCCCATGCCTGCGAAATTGTCCCGCATCAGCGCGTGAATTGCAAAGAACGATGCGCGAATTGAGTAGGCCGTCAGCACCACCGCCAGAGGTTTTGGCGTCAGGATGCGGCGGCATAGATCGGCCAGGGCAGGCAAGTCGGAAAACAACTGCCAGACTTCGCCCTTGGGACCCCTACCATAGGCCGGCGGGTCGAACAGAATAATGTCGTAGGCGCTCCCGCGCCGCGCTTCTCGCTCTGCAAATTTCATCGCGTCGTCGCAGATCCAGCGAATTGGCTTTTCTGCCAGACCGGCCACGGCCTGGTTTTCGCGGGCCCAGAGAATTGCCTTCTTCGACGCATCGACATGTGTAACCTCAGCGCCCGCACGCGCCGCGACAAGCGACGCCAGACCGGTATAGCCAAACAAATTCAGAACCTTGACAGGGCGTTGTACGCTGCGAATGAGATCCGCCATATGATCCCAGTGCGAGGCCTGCTCCGGAAAAACCCCGACATGTCGGAAGGAAGTGAATCGTCCGAGATAATCGATGCCGTCGTGTCGCATCGGCCAAGTCTCGCCGAGAGGGACTCCGGGAAAGTGCCACCGTCCCATGCCCTCCTCATCTGTGTCGCCGGTAAAGACCGCGTCGGCGCGTTGCCAGTCACGATCCGACAGCGCATGGCGCCAGATCGCCTGGTTTTCCGGGCGAATAATGCGGTAAGGTCCATATTGTTCGAGCTTCTCCCCGTCGCCGCTGTCGATCAACGCGTAGTCCGCATTGGGCTTGACTTCGAGGATCACCGGAAGCCGTTCCTTGGGCAACCACGCATCGCGACGCTCGACGGGCTTAGATTGTCTGACCGGCCGCTTAGGGGTCTCGGCCGATACGGCCGCGGGCTGAACCTTTCTGTGCATCAGCTGGCCTCTTGATGCGCCCGGCTCATGGCGTCTGGAACGCTTATGGCTCAACACTTGCTCTCCGCGCGATTGCTGGCTGCTTCTGCCATAGGCTAAAGCAGCGCGCAACAAAGCCAGGTCAAGTGCCGGGGTTCTGAGCTGAAGCTCTGGAAAGCCGTGTCAGTTCCCGCCAGGAGTTCGCAGGGATTCGTAGACGGCAACGCCTGCGGCCAGGTCTTCCAGCGCGGTGCCTACTGATTTGAAAAGGGTGATCTCGTCGTCTGACTGACGGCCGGACTTTCGACCGCGCGTCAGTTCGTACAGGTCGGCAACAATGTCGTCGAGGCCGATGATCCGGGCCTTCAATGGCTGTACGATGTCTCCGGCTTCCTTGACGGCGCCCGCGCGCGTGTCAACGAAAATCCTGGCCCGTCTTACTGCTTCGTCGTCGCTCTCGCGCATGTCGGGCGTGAAGGCGCCGACCAGATCGACATGGACCCCAGCTTTCAGCAAGGCTCCTTTCACAAGAGGATCCTTCGATATCGTCGCCGACGACACGACGTCAGCCCAGGCAAGTTGGGCCTCAAGGTTGGGCGCGGGCGTCACCGAAACGCCTGGGATCGACAGCGAAGCCGCAAGGTTCTCGGCATTGGCGGGAGTTCGGTTCCAGATTCTAATCTCCCTGATCGGCCGCACGGCAGCGTGCGCTTTGGCCAAAAACGGTGCCAAGGCGCCGGCGCCGATTATCAGGAGCCGCGACGCCTCCTTCCGCGCCAGATAGCTCGCTGCAAGCGCTGACGCACATGCGGTTCGCCATTGCGTCAGCCGTTGGCCGTCTATCAGCGCGCAAGGCTCGCCGGTTGTTCCGTCCAGAAGCAGATAGATACCCATGACGGCCGGCTTGCCTATGGCATTGTTGTCCGGCGAGACTGTCACCACCTTGACGCCGATGTAACCGCCCTTCGACGCTCCCGCCGCATTGAAATCCGTCCATGCCGGCATGAGCAACAGGGTCGAGGCCAACCCGTCCGGCCTGTCAATCGTGTGGTGATGGCGCACAGGTTGGACCGCTCCTGCGGAAAAGGCCACCCGCAGGGTTTCCACCAGACCGGGAAAAGTCAGGGCGCGATCGACATCGTCCGCCGAGATCGACAACATGGGCACCTCCGATGATCGCGACAGGCTGAGGCACTAGGATCGCGGGAGAGCGGCCTGATGGGTCGGCTGGGCGGCAGGAGTACGCATTGCGGCCTGGCGCAAGTTTTCGGCCTCCTGCGCGCGCTGGCGCGCCATCTTCCGATAGCGCCCCTGTTTGAACCATGTCGCCAGGCTGCCGACGATCATGCCGATGGCAACCGCGCCAAAAAGCAGGACAAACAGCGGCAATTGCAACGTCAGCGCTGGGTTTCCCGGATTGAAAGGATCAAGCGTAAACGGCACCGGGCTGCGATTGGCGACGGCCAATGCCACAAGTATGATGGCCAATGGAACGATGATTGCAATCAGCACAAATCGGTTCAGCATACTTTCTTCCATCGGCTCCAGTCTTGCAGGCTCACTTGTTTCCGTTCAGCCTCTCGCGCAATTCCTTGCCGGTCTTGAAGAACGGAACCCATTTCTCTTCGACCTCGACTGATTCACCGGTCCGTGGATTGCGCCCAGTTCGGGCAGGCCGGTTCTTGACGGAGAAAGCGCCAAAACCTCGCAGCTCGACGCGGTTTCCATCCGCCAGGGCGTCGGTGATCTCCTCGAAGATGGCGCTAACGATGTTTTCGACATCCCTAAGAAACAGATGAGGATTTCGTGAGGCTATCAGCTGCACGAGTTCGGATTTGATCATATTAGCGGTCCCCGCCAAAATCATAACTCAACAATATGCGAATGATTTTATTGTCTTTTTTAATCGCTTGTGACGACCCCGCTCAAGGGTGCCAGACGGATACGAGACCGTCAAGGAACAAGCGCTCGGCGCCGAGTTCGGCAAAAATCGACGAACTGTCGGGCGGCAGGCCGAAAAATCCCGCGACTGCCGCCAGCGCCCACGAAAATGGAAATGCGCCGGCTCGTCCTTTCGGCTTCCATTCGATGACCTCAAGATCAGAGTCGACGCCTTTCGTTGACAGCCATGCGCGCGCCTCGTCCTCTCCGCCAAGCTCATCGACCAGCTTTTTCTGGAGCGCCTGACGCCCCGTGAAGATTGAACCGTCGGCCAGTCCCGCAACCTCGCTCTTGGACAGCGGGCGGCGCTCCTCGACGAGTTCCTTGAACCATTCGTAGCTGTCCAGGATCATGGCACGTATCATGTCTCGTTCGGCATCGGTCGTCGGGTTGAACGGCGACGGCTCGGCCTTCAAGGATGACGATTTGACTTCCTCAAGCTTGACGCCGACCTTTTCCATCAGGCCGGTAACGTCAGGAAATTGCACGAGCACGCCGATGGAGCCGACAATCGATGTCTTGCGTGCGACGATGTGATCCGACGCGCTGGCGATCATGTATCCGGCCGACGCTGCGAGCGTTCCGACTTGGGCAACCACGGGCTTTTCCGCCGCCAGAAGCCGAACTTGGTCGAAGATTGCCTCGCCTCCGGCAGTCGTGCCGCCGGGCGAGTCGACAGACAGGATTACGCCTTTCACCGACGCCGACTTGCGGATTCTTTCAAGTCGCTCAAGCAACTCCTCGTCTTCCGTGATCGTACCCTCGATCCGGACCTTTGCGATATGGGCGGTCGACATGCCAAAGTTGTCCCTCTGCAGCCAGACCGCAGCAAATCCCAACGCAAGTACTGCGATCCCGATCGAGACTATGCGCCAGAATGTCAGCTTACGCCGCAGTCGGCGTCTATCAATCAGGTCGTCAGACCGCGTAGCCATGCGATTGCTCCTATTTCGGCGAAAAACTGTCGCGTTTTAGAGCATGCGTTGGGTCGCCGCCACCGCTTTCGCACCTTTGTAGTTCTTGACTATTTGCAGGACAGGCTGGTCAAACTTCCCAAAATAACCATATTGGGGTGTAATTCGCGTGGGTGTAAGAATTCGTGATGTGCAGCATTCGCTCGGCAAGCACTCAAGCGCTCAGCTCCACGATGGACTTTACGGGGGCTTGCGCCGGGGAGAGTTGAGGGTGGTGCATCGGGCATCATTCCCGATAAAAAGCGTATTGGATGCGGCGACGTGATCCGGCTGCCAGGCCGGGCGCCCATGATGTTGGACGGAAGGCGGGCGCTTGGCGCAAACGATCGGAACAAGCGAGAATCAGTCGAGCCTCTCGCTCTCGAATACGGCACGCAGCACGGGGTCGCGTCTTGACGCCTTCGATCGCGCCGAGCGGCATTCGCGCTGGGTGCGCGGGCTGAAGATTTTTTTGCCCGTTGCCGCCTTAGCACTGGCTGCCGGTTTCGCCGGGTTATCTTATGTTTCAACGCCGGCTGGGGTTTCGATCGCTTCCGAGGGGTCCGCAGTCGCAGAAGGCAAGCTGGTGATGGCAAATCCAAAGCTGGAGGGGTTTACCAAGGACGGCCGGCCCTATTCGATGCTTGCTGGGCGAGCGGTTCAGGATTTCGAACAGCAGGGCATTGTCAACCTTGAGGGTATCGACGCAAAGATGCCTGTCGACAAGGAAAACTGGGCGCGGGTTCAGACCGAAAGCGGCATTTACAACCGCAACGACAACACGCTGGACGTGAAGACCGCTATCACGGTTACGACTGATGACGGCATGACCGCGAAGCTGAAATCAGCCTTTCTCGACATAGACAACGGCAATTTGAGAACGAGCGAGCCGGTAAATATCGAGGCGAACGGCTCGACGATCACAGCTGATTCCATGGCCATCCTAGAAAATGGCAGACGCATAATCTTTGAAAAGCAGGTACGCATGAACATTGACCCGGTAGGTTTGAAGGCAGCCCAGGCAGCCAGGGGAGGCAAAGATGCGTCGGACTAGGTGCTTTGCAGTGTTGACGGCAGTGCTGATCGGGGTTGTTGGCGGTGCCGCCTCCAGCTTTGCCCAGACCGAAACGCAAAGCCGTATTTCCGGCCTGCGTCTCAATGGCAACGACCCGATCCAGATCGAGAGCGACAAGCTCGAGGTTCGCGAAGCGGAGAATGTCGCGGTCTTCAGCGGCAATGTGAGCGTCACGCAGGGTCCAACCTTGCTTAAGGCCGGCCGGATGACTGTTCACTACGCCAAGGATGGCGGATCGGCGGCAACCGGCTCGTCCAATATCGAGCGGCTCGAGGTGGACGGCAAAGTCTACGTCAAGTCAGACAAGCAGATTGCGACGGGTGACCTCGGCGTCTTCGACATGAAGAGCGAGGTTCTCGTGCTGTCGGGCAAAGAAGTCGTTCTCTCCGAAGGCCCCAATGTCCTGACTGGCTGCAAGTTGACAGTGCAGATGAAGACAGGGCGAGCACAGGTCGACGGATGCTCGAAGGGGAGTGCCAGCGGCGGTCGCGTATTGATGAAGATCGAACCGGGATCGACCAAGAAATAATGGCCAGCGAGCCGTCTATTTTGTCGCGCCTGTTTGGTCGGCGCGAACTGGCTGCGCCTGCCATTCGCCGCAACGATATCGCAGCTTTCAAGGGCACCCTGATCGCGAAGGGTCTGACGAAGAGCTATAAGGGCCGCCGGGTGGTAAACGGCGTTTCACTTGGCGTAAGGGCGGGCGAGGCTGTTGGCCTGCTCGGACCCAATGGCGCGGGCAAGACGACTTGTTTCTATATGGTCACCGGGCTGGTTCCGGTCGATCAGGGGTCAATCGAGATCGACGGCTTTGATGTGACCTCAATGCCGATGTAC
>JBKJRE010000363.1:0-2921 GCA_046594775.1 Rhizobiaceae bacterium
GCATTCCCCGGATGACCGGTATCGGAACCTCAGACTGGGCGATTTCGGCTTCCCCTACAAGCCTGACAGGCGGCTGTTCTGCCCGTTTTGCCGTTCTCGTGCTTCTTGCCCCTTTCACACCTGTAGCGCTTGAAGGCGTTGCTGCTATGACAGCTCTTAGTGTTATCGTGCGGTATTATCTGGCCAGCGAAAATAGAGTGGTCGCATAATCGGTTCTGTGGAAATTTTGATGTTTGCGCCGATGATTGAACGGCGGCATCGCCCGGATACTGTTGAAAAACTCCTTCAGAGAAATTTAGGCTCCGAAAATTAGAATCAAGTTTTGCAGGTTCGCACCAATCGAAATTGCATTTCATTGCGGAGCTATTATTGAAATCACATGCTGTAAAAGCAATGTCCGAGTCCTGACTGCCGACTTTTTCAACAGTATCCCCGCATAGCCGCCATTGATCAGAGCCAGATCAATAGGTCCTGACTCTACGCGGCATCCCTAAGAATACGGAACACGCTGGCCCTGCCGATGCCGAGCCGGGCGGCAATCGCCTCACCTGTGAGCCCCTCAGCCTTGAGGCGCACCACGTCCGGGGCTTTGCGTCGTGCGGTCGGCGCTCTCCCCTTGTATTTGCCCTCTGCCTTGGCCTTGGCGATGCCCTCACGCTGGCGCTCTAGCATCAGGTCCCGCTCGAACGCGGCAATGCCTCCCAGCACCGTCAGCATCAACTTGCCAGTCGGCGTCGAGGTGTTGAGGTCGAGGGAAAGGATGCGGAGCGTCACACCCCTGCCTTCCAGCCCCTTGGCGATCTGCAACAAGTCGAGCGTCGAGCGGGCCAGGCGGTCGGGCTTGGTGACGATCAGCGTGTCGCCTTCGCGGAGATAGTCGAGGACGGCATCAAGCTGCGGCCGCTTGGTGGCGACCGACGACAGTTCCTCATGGAACACCTTGGCGCATCCCGCCGCATTGAGGTCGCGAAGCTGTGCCTCCAGCCCCGCCTTCTGGTCCGTGGTTGAAGTGCGGGCGTACCCGACAAAGTGGCCGTGTGGGGGTTTGTTGGGACTGGGCATGAGGAGGAGGCTCCTAAAGGATCATTGCAATCTGAGAGGTAGTGAGCCGATCGGCTCATAGTGTCAATAACCATTTGTATGAGACTCGATGCGAGAGATCTTTGCAAGCTCACTAGGCCTTGCCCTAGTGAGTCTGCCCGCCAGACCCGCGCCCGCTCGTGCTGGCGCATCGTGGTGCCAACGAGGCGCGGCACGAACGGCAGAGCCGCTGCCGCGATTACACGTGAGCGAATTCGGTCCGCTCGGCAGGCTCCGCATTTCGCTGTTGAGGTGAACCGATCGCCAACACACGCTCCAAGGTTTCGAAGACCCGTTCCCAGATGTCGGCGCTTCCCGCCTCGTACGCCTGGAATGCAGCGCTTGCCGCTAGGTACCCACAATTCGAATACTCATCCCAAAAGAGCACGTGCTGATGTAACGCAGAATATTGCGCTGACGCTGCAGCGCGATATGCGCGGTGAACGGCGAGGTCGACGGGCGTGAGTTCACGCTTGTTGCTTATCCGTTCGCGGATCGCCTGGGCTACGCGCATTGCCTTATACAGGTCTTCTGCTCGCTCCAGCGCAGCGGGGAAGCCTTTATAGCCCTGCGCACGTAGGGCAGCCGGTGCGAACACTCGGATCGTCTTCCAAGCAAAATATTCGATACACTCCTGCTCGTGTTCGGCAGAGACCGTGCCGATGATCCGGGGCACGTAGGCCAATAGGCGATGGCGAAGATTGTCCGGCAGGTGGTCGTTGATATGCCGGACGAAGTCGGAGATCGTTTCGGACGCGCAGCGTGGGTGGTCCGTGTGGGGGCCGCCGTCGAGAAATGCGACCAGTTCCATCGCGCACATCCCGTCCTCGACCGATACGTGCTTGCCGGCGGATAGTCGGAATTCGGCGGCCATAGCCGAGAGCCTGTCATGGGCATTCATAAAGATATCCTCCTATGCTCTGCACAAGGAGGTTGATCGCCACGCCCGTTACGTTGCCGACCGGCCGCATCCCCTTTCGGGAGACCACCTTGCCCGGTAAGGCAGGTTGGCGAGGGCCATGCCCTCCTCTTGATGCAAGCTGGACGCTATCCCACTTCGAGGCCTGCTGGCAACGGTCATGCGCGTGAAGCCAGCGGCGCGACTGACTTATTGTCTCTTGGTCCTCGATCCACGTCAAACCAGCTGTTATCGTCGCAGCGCGGAAGCCGCAAAGGGCCTGCATTTCGCGCGAGACACTATGCTGCGACCATCAAGGATCAGCCCAGACATACTGCTGAACGAGAGCCTCGGCATCGCCGAACTCTCCAGCAGCCCTATGTGCGTGAATGGCATGAAGCTGCTGAAATATGCGCATGACAATGGTGGCGTCACGCTAACCAAGTCGGGTGGGCTCTTCCGCAAGTTCGTCACTTGGGCAGCTTATGAGTTCCAGTGGCCAGGGCACGAACCGGAGAAGCTCTACGTCGCAAATAAGGTACTCAACGAGCAGGATTTCTTCCCCCTTGCGGTCATGCACGATCTCATGCTCGTCACCCGGCTGCTCCGCCACTTCAAAGGCCAGGCAGTGCCGACCAAGGCCGGGCGTGCGATCATAGGCGACCATGGCGCACTGCAAGCGATACTGTTCGACGCCTATTTCGCGGAGCTTGACCCATCCGTCTCTGATCGGTTCCCCATCAAATACGATCATGCCGATCTTCGTCACTTCATCAGCGTTGTCCAAAATAGGCTTGGCGACTGGGTGACACTGGTCGACTTCGCTTCATGGTGCCTGCCAATCGAAGCGATCCAGACGTGGCGCGTCAGCCCTCAGTACGACGCCTGCTATTATGTCCAGTCCAGGGTGGTTCGTCCGCTTGTCTGGCTGGGGTTGCTGGAG
>JBKJRE010000411.1:0-6465 GCA_046594775.1 Rhizobiaceae bacterium
GCCGCCTTCTCGATCGCCGCTGCGACCTCCAGGACGATGCCGGCGATGCGAATATCGGGGCAGAGCGTGTATGTGGGCATGGCGACGGCAAATCCATGCTCCACCGCGCCCCGCGCCAGATGCGACCAGTATGAGTTGTCGAAGCGCAGCCAGTAACCGCCGTGAATGAACACGACGAGCCCTTTCGGCGTGCCGGCGGGAAGGAACAAATCGAAACGGTTGCGCGGTCGCTTTCCATAGGCCAGATCCAGCCTTGCACTTCCTGCCGCGCCGGTCTCGGCGCGATAGGCGGCTGCCGGCGCCGCCCACGCCTCCGGCCAACGGTCGCCGCGCGGAATGTTGGAGCCATTGGCGTAGGCTTCGTCCCAATTCACAACCTGATGATGGATCATTTCGCACCGTCCTTCATGACATCGCTTCATAGCGCCCGGCGCACGGGAGGCAAGCAGTTTGGACCACATACTTGTCGCCACCGGCCATGACGCCTTGCCGCGCTCGCACAGGTTCGATATTCTTCCGATGCAAAAAAGCTTCCGCTAAAGCAAATCACGCAGGCTGGGAACAAGCCAATGCTGCACCTACGCTACCCCGAAGTGATTGCCGGTCCGCCGCGTCCCAGCGTGATTATTCGCCCCGGCGGCGGGTCGCCGGCTGCGGGCATCGAGCGTCATGTCGTCACCGGGGCTGGCGCGATGCTTGTCGAGATCGAAGCCGGTGACAGGGTCACGGTGTCGAATGTCGAGGGCGGCCAGGTCGGCGAGCTTGTCGCGATCGGTTCCGATGGGCGTGCCGACGCAGCGGTTCTGGGCGTTGCCGCAACGGGCGACGCCGCCGGTTTGAAGGCGTTGCTCGCAAGCAGCGATGCAAGCCTCCGCGGCTTACGCAGGAAGATTGAAGCGCGCGGCATCGACCTTGCCAAAGCCTCTGCCGTTCGCCTTTTCGGCTCTGACACGCCGGCCGGCACAGAAGAGAGCTTCGTTGTCCAGCGGAGCGGGTCACTGCTTGTTGCAGCACCCGGCGGGCCGATGTCCGTCGATGCGCATGACACCGCGACCCCTCTGGCCGTGACTCTAAAGCGCGCGATACCAAGAATGATGCAGCGCTTCGAGCTTCCCGACCCGCTGGCAGACCCGCTGCTCGACCAGCGCATCAAGTCGGCGACCGCGCAGGCCTATTTCGTCAAGGCCGGCGACTACATTCAGATCATCGACATCGACGGGCGCCAGTGCACCGACTTCCAGTGCTTTTCGGCGCGCAAGCTTGACGTCGGCAAGGACCACCCGCTCGACGTCACCACCACCCGCTCGCTGATGGGTTCAAGCTATCCGATGCCCGGCCTGCATTCCAAATACTACGATCAGGACATGCTGCCGCTGGTCGAGGTCGTGCAGGATACTTGCGGGCGTCACGACGCGTTTGCGCTTGCCTGCGCGGCCAAATATTACGACGACATCGGCTATCCGGGCCACGCCAACTGCTCTGAAAATTTCAACCGCGTGCTCGCCGATAAGGGTGTGACGCCGCGCGCCGGCTGGATGGCGATCAACTTCTTCTTCAACACCGCCATCGACGCGCACGGGCAGGTCGTCTCCGACGAACCCTGGTCCCGCCCTGGCGACTATGTGCTGCTCAGGGCGCTCACCGACATCGTCTGCGTTTCCTCTTCCTGCCCTGACGATACAACCCCTGCCAATGGCTGGGATCTGACCGACATTCACGTTCGCACCTATTCGGGCGAAGAAAAATTCTCTCGAGCCGTAGCGAAGCGCATGACCCCTGACGCCGAACCCGTAATGACCCGCGAAACCGCCTTCCACGGCAGCTTCGCCAAGCACACGCGCAATTTCATCGAGTACAAGGGCTACTGGCTCGCCAATTCCTTCGCCAAGGCCGGGCCGATCGAGGAATACTGGGCCTGCCGCGAAAAGGCGGTGGTCATGGACCTGTCGCCGCTGCGGAAATTCGAGATTACCGGCCCGGATTCCGAAGCCCTGCTGCAATATGTTCTGACGCGCGACGTCAAGAAGCTCGGCGTCGGCCAGGTGGTCTATTCGGCCATGTGCTACGAGCATGGCGGCATGATCGACGACGGAACCCTGCTCCGGCTCGGCCGTGACAATTTCCGCTGGATCGGCGGCGACGATTTCGGCGGCGTGTGGCTGCGCCAGCAGGCCGAAAAGCTCGGCCTGAAAGCGATGGTGCGCTCCTCGACGGATCAGATGCACAACATCGCCGTTCAGGGACCGAACAGCCGGGCGATTCTGAAGGAGATTGTCTGGACCTCGCCGGTGCAACCTTCGATCGAGGAACTTGAGTGGTTCCGTTTCGCGGTCGCCCGCATAGGCGACGCACAGGGCGTGCCGATCGTCGTGTCGCGGACGGGCTATACCGGCGAACTTGGCTACGAGATCTTCTGCCATCCACGCGACGCCGCAATCGTGTTCGACGCGGTCTGGGAGGCGGGACAGCCGCACGGGCTGAAGCCGATGGGCATGGCGGCTCTCGATATGGTGCGCATCGAGGCGGGTCTGATTTTTGCCGGCACCGAATTTAGCGACCAGACCGATCCTTTCGAAGCGGGCATCGCCTTCACGGTCCCCCTGAAGTCCAAGCCTGGCGACTTCATCGGCCGCGAGGCGTTGATCCGCCGCAAGGAAAATCCTTCGCGCAAGTTCGTCGGGCTGGAAATCGACGCAAACGTCGATGTCGGCCACGGCGACTGCATCCATGTCGGCCGCGCCCAGGTCGGCGAGGTGACGTCATCCATGCGCTCGCCCTTGCTTGGCAAGAATATCGCCCTGGCGCGCGTCGATATCCTGCATTCAGCGCCCGATACCGAGGTCGAGATCGGCAAGTTGGACGGCCATCAGAAGCGTCTACCGGCCCGCATTGTCGCGTTTCCACACTTCGACCCCAAGAAAACCCGACCTCGATCCTGACCAGCAAGCGCACAAGTCTCAGGTAATGGCTGCCCGCTTGCCTGTCAGGCGGCATGCGGTTCGTGCGGTGTTGCGCATGACACAGGAGCGCTGGGCGCTATCGGAAAAGCGGACCATAAGCAGCATTCGCCATTGCGTGGCGTGAACGTTGGTATATAAATTTTCATAGCATGAAAAACGTCGTGGCTTGTGCCGCGAACGATGGGCTGCAAAGGCCTGCATGGGAACTACCGACCAGATAGGACAATGGGAGCAAAGCATGTCGATGAATGGTATGATAACGCGTTTTGGAGCGGGGGCGGCAGCGCTCGCGGCTGCCGCAATGTGGGTGCCTTCGGCCCACGCGGCTGCGCCGGAATCCAATGACCCGATCAAGATCGCGCTGTTTGACTGGACCAGCGTCAACCTGAACGCCAAGATCATTGGTGGAATTCTTGAAAAGCTGGGCTATACGGTCGAGTATCCGACGGCGGACTATCTCTCCAGCCTGACGACCGGCCTTACGAACGGCGATCTGACGCTCGCCATGGAATTTTGGGACACCACCGCCGGCGAAGCCATGAAGGCGTCCGATGCGACCGGCCAAACCGAAAGGCTGGGTCCGCTAGGGCCCAAGGCCAAGGAAGAATGGTGGTATCCCGAGTATATGAAAGAGAAATGCCCGGGCCTGCCGAACTGGGAAGCCTTGAAGGACCCGGCTTGCGCCGAAGCCTTCTCGACGGCGGAAACAGCCCCAAAAGGCCGCTACCTCGGCGGACCAGTGACCTGGGAAGGCTTTGACGATGAGCGCGTCGCGGCGCTCGGTCTGCCCTTCACGGTCATTCACGCCGGCACGGACGGCGCCATGTTCGCCGAACTTGAATCCGCCTATCAGCGCAAGGCGCCGATCATGCTGTGGATCTATTCGCCGCATTGGGCGCCCGCCAAATACAAGGGCGAGTGGGTGGAGTTCCCCGAATACACACCAGAATGCTACACGGATCCCGCATGGGGCATCAACAAGGACGCCGCATATGACTGCGGCAAACCTTTCGGCGAAATCTACAAATATTCCTGGGCTGGCATGAAGGACAAGTGGCCGGTCGCCTACAAGGTCGCGAAAAACTACACGCTGACGTCGGATGAGCTGAACGCGATGAGCGGCGAGGTCGATCTCGACGGCAAGTCCGCCGAGGATGTGGCCGCAGCCTGGATTGCCGGCAACGAAGCCAAGTGGAAGGCGTGGGCCGAGTAAGCCTGAGGCGAAATGGACAAACGGCCCCGTTCAGGTAACGATCGGGGCCGCTATCTTTAGGCGCTACTCCAGAAGGACGATCGATGAACAGTGCTGTTGAGGTGGCGCACGTCCCTGTTCCGGACGCAAGGCCGATCAAGCTGGCCTGCCGCAATGTCTGGAAACTGTTCGGCTCGGATGCCGAAGCCTTTATCCGGACCCACGAAGGCCGGGCTGGCTCGGAAGATCTTGCAAAGGCTGGGCTGGTAGGCGCCGTGAGAGCGGTCGATCTGGAAATCCGCGAGGGCGAGATTTTCATCATCATGGGCTTGTCCGGTTCGGGAAAGTCGACCTTGGTGCGCTGCATGTCCAGGCTGGTGGAGCCGACATTCGGCAAGGTCGAGTTCGAAGGCAAGAACCTGCTGACGATCTCGGACGCCGAACTTATCGAACTGCGCCGTCATCGCATGGGCATGGTGTTCCAGAATTTCGCCCTTCTGCCGCATCTCAACGTCATCGAAAACATATCCTTTCCGCTCAGCGTTCAAGGCATGGGCCGTGTGACGCGCGAGGCTCGCGCCCGGGAAGTGATAGATCTGGTTGGCCTGGCAGGTCGCGAGCGGTTTTATCCGCGCGAACTGTCGGGTGGACAGCAACAGCGCGTAGGCATTGCCCGAAGCTTGGCGACCAAGCCGGAAATCTGGTTTCTGGACGAGCCGTTCTCGGCTCTCGACCCATTGATCCGCCGCGAAATGCAGGACGAACTGATGCGTCTGCAGACGGTTCTGCATAAGACGGTTGTCTTCATCACGCACGATTTTGACGAGGCCATCCGGCTCGCCGACCGCATTGCCATCATGAAAGACGGTGAAGTCATCCAGATCGGCACGCCGGAGGAATTGGTGATCAATCCGGCGACCGACTATGTCGCCGAATTTACCCGCGACGTACAGCGCGCCAAGGTCATCTCGGCGCGAAGTCTGATGCGGCCGTGCAAGACCGATGCTCATGCTGGCACGGTTGCCCCGGAAGACCGCATTTCCACATTTTCGGCCAGGCTCATTTCCGCCGGACAGCCGTTCGCCGTGGTGAACGGAACAGGCAAGCCAATCGGCGAGGTTACGCCTGCTGCGGTGATCGACCTATTGGCCGGCATCGATCGCAGCGGAGCTTTGGCTTGACAATCGCGGCCGACGACACCGGACGAAGCGCACAACCGGTCCAGAAATGGCTCGTGATCTGGGCTCTTGCGCTGGGCGCTGTTCTGGTCCTTGCGCTGATGCGCGACAAGGTTTCCTGGGCCGTGAACTATCCCAGCGACGCGGTTGTGCCTGTCGCTGACTGGGTCGGCGCCATCATGACGTGGGTGAAGGTCAATCTGAGCTGGTTCACCCGCTCGATAACAACCGTTCTGGGCGTGCCGCTAGACTTCGCGCTCGACCTTCTGGCCAAGAACTTCAAGATCGGTTACGGGCTCGAGGCAGTCGTCCTGCCGCGCCTGTCCTGGGTCGGAGTCGTCGCGGCGGCGTTTTTGGCGGGCCACGCTGTCGGTGGGCGCAAGCTGGGACTTCTCGTCGGCGGCTGCTTCCTCTACGTCGCGCTGTTCGGCCAGTGGACCAGCGCCATGCTCACCTTGGCGCTGATCTCCATAGCGGTGCCGTTTTGCATCGTGACGGGGCTGCTCGTCGGCATCTGGGCGTGGCGCAGGCCATGGGCCGAAAAGCTGTTCGTCGTGCCGGCGCTGGATCTGATGCAGACGATTCCGACATTCGCCTATCTGATCCCGATGCTGCTGCTGTTCGGAAACAGCCCGGTCTCGGCAATGATGGCGACCGCCATCTTCGCCACGCCGCCAATGGTACGCGCCACCATGCTGGGCCTGTCGCGCGTGCCGGTGGAAATCGGCGAGTTCAGCGAAATGGCCGGCTGCACGGCGCGCCAGAAGCTTTGGCGCGTGCTGCTCCCATCCGCCCGGCCGACGCTGATGGTCGGCGTCAACCAGGTGATCATGCTGGCCCTCAACATGGTGATTATCGCATCGATGATCGGCGCCGGCGGCCTCGGCTATGACGTGCTTCTGGCGTTGCGCGCCCTGAAGGTCGGGGAGGCGATGGAAGCGGGCCTGGCCATCGTCGCCCTGGCAATCGCCCTGGACAGGCTAAGTCAGGCCCTGGCCCGGCGGCAGGCGCTCGGCCACGTTCATACAGAGTCTGACGCCGAAATTCTGAGGCGGTATCCAAACCTCGTCCTGGCCGTGGCGATTCTTGCGGCGACGACGCTGGCCAGCCTTTTCGTGCCGGCCCTGGCCGATGT
>JBKJRE010000506.1:0-11173 GCA_046594775.1 Rhizobiaceae bacterium
GCGCTGCCGATCGCCGGCTACGCCACCTTCTACCTGATGGAAGAGTCTCCGTTCCGCTTCAGTGTGGGTCAGGATGCCACCGACGAGCCAGCGCGGCAGGAGCAGGAAGAGTCGAGCGCCGACCTGAAGAAGGATGCCGGCGAGCAGGCGCGCGACGTGCTCTCCGAACGCGTGGCTCCCCCCGCCGCCCCCAAGCATGAAGCCGCGCCGGCGACGGTCGCCAACGAGGCGGTTTCCCAGGATGCCTCCGGGCTGGTGATGGCGCCGGCGGAGGAAAGCCGCGGCCGCCGGGCTTTGGAACCGGGCGCGATGGGAGCCTCGCAGATGATGGCGGACAAGGCGATCAGCCCGCCGTTGCCCGAGCCGATCATCGCCGACACGCAAAACCGCGAGCGTTTCGAAGAATTCAAGACCAATCCGGTGCGCTTGGCGGCGACGGACCCGGTCTCCACCTTCTCGATCGATGTCGACACGGCTTCCTACTCCTTCGTGCGTCGCTCGCTGAAAGAGGGAATCCTGCCGCAGGCCGACACGGTGCGCGTCGAGGAGATGATCAACTATTTTCCCTATGACTGGCAGGGTCCGGATTCCCCCGCGACGCCGTTCAATTCGACGGTGACCGTCATGCCGACACCGTGGAACGACCACACCAGGCTGATGCATGTCGCCATCAAGGGCTACGACGTGAACCCGGCCGAGCAGCCGAAGGCCAATCTGGTGTTCCTGCTCGACGTATCGGGTTCGATGAACGCGCCGGACAAGCTGCCGCTGCTGCAGTCTGCCTTCCGGCTGCTGGTGTCGAAGCTCAGCCCGAACGACACGGTGTCGATCGTCACCTATGCCGGCAATGCGGGCACCGTGTTGGAGCCGACAAAGGTGTCGGAGCGCGCAAGGATCCTGTCCGCAATCGACACGCTGACGCCCGGCGGCTCCACCGCCGGAGAAGCCGGCATCCGCGAGGCCTACCGGCTGGCGGAGCAGTCCTTCGTCAAGGGCGGCGTCAACCGCGTCATGCTCGCCACCGACGGCGACTTCAATGTCGGCCAGACCGACGACGACGATCTCAAGCGCATCATCGAGGAAAAGCGCAAATCGGGCGTCTTCCTGTCGGTGTTCGGCTTCGGGCGCGGCAATCTCAACGACCGGATGATGCAGACCATCGCGCAGAACGGCAACGGCACGGCGGCCTATATCGACACGCTGGCGGAAGCCGAGAAGGTGCTGGTCCAGGACGCATCCTCGACGCTGTTCACCATCGCCAAGGACGTCAAGATCCAGGTCGAGTTCAACCCGGCGGCCGTCTCCGAGTACCGGCTGATCGGCTACGAGACCCGTGCCTTGGCGCGAGAGGATTTCAACAATGACCGCGTCGACGCCGGCGAGATCGGCTCGGGCCATTCGGTGACGGCGATCTACGAGATCACGCCGAAGGGCGCACCCGGCCAGATCGATGATCTGCGCTACGGCGAAGCCGCGACCGACAATGGCGGCGTCGCCCATGCCGACGAATATGCCTTTGTAAAAATCCGCTACAAGTTGCCGGACGAGGACGTTTCCAAGCTGATCGCCACGCCGGTGACGCACGCCAACGACGTGTCGTCCTTCGACGCGGCAGGTGCCGACCAGCGCTTTTCCGTCGCGGTCGCAGCCTTCGGCCAGAAGCTGCGCGACACCGACCAGACCGCCGGATTCGGCTACGACAGGATCATCGAGATAGCCACCGCCGCCCGGGGAGCCGACCCGTTTGGCTACCGGTCGGAATTCCTCTCGCTGGCGCGCCTTGCCGCGGCGCTCGATGGGGCAAGGCAATAGCGGCCGCGTCCCTGCAGATGCGATGAAACGGGCACGACGGATCGACGGATGACAGGTCGGCGGAGGGCGATCTCCCGTCGGTCTGTTTGACGTCAGCGTCGTCGATGTCAGCAGTCTGTTGGTCGGAGCCGGCGCCTCTCGAAAGAATTGGCTATGTAACGCATTGCATGAACAAGGCAGCCACCCCGATGCCAAACCGCCCGCTGGATGAATGGGATATCGCGCGCGACAGTCTGCGCTCGATTTCATCGAGAGAGATCAAGAGTTTCTGGAATGGTTACATCGCGGGGCGCGGCGACGGCCTGATCGGTCACGGCAGCCTCTATTCGCGCTGGCGCGTTCTCGCGGACGATCTCGTGCTGTCGCTCTATGTCGCCAACCGCAGCGTCGGGCTCTTCGTCAGGGGACAGCGGGGTGAAAGTTTCGCCACCACCGCCAGCCGGATGTCGGCCTACGAGCCCGAGCTCGGTCTGGCGCTGAGCGCGGGCCTGCGCGATTTTCCGGGCTGCTGTTATCTCGGCCGCCTGCCGCTGGCCGTCACCGACCCAGCCAATTGGCCGAAGGGCTATCAATGGCTTGAGCAGGAGGAAGAACGCTACTGCCGCGTGCTTGGCGAACTGGTGCTTCGCGGCAAAGCCGGACGATCCTGAGGCGCCGATATATTAGGCGCGGCGGCGGCGCTCGCGGCGCGCTTCGCTGGTTTCGCCTGAGGCTCCGCTCTGGCTGGCCTGCTTGTTGCGTAGCGGACCGATGCGCTCGGAAATCGTCTCGACTGTCGGTCTTGACGATTTCTGATGCCCGTCGAGCGCCTGGCGCATGGCGGCGAGATGCGCAAACGACGTGCCGCAGCATCCGCCGATGATCTTGGCGCCGGAATCGACCGCCATCCGAACGTAGTCGGCCATCAGTTCGGGAGTGCCGGAATAGTGGATTTCGGTGCCGCGAAATTGCGGGATGCCGCAATTGCCCTTGACGATGACCGTCGCATCGGGCCGTGCCTCGGTCATGTCAAGCAGGGAGGACAAAATGTCGGATGCGCCGACGCCGCAATTGGCGCCGACCGCGACTGGAGCTTCGGGCAGGCTGTCGGCAATGCCGTGAATGTCCTTCGGCGCGAGGCCCATCATCGAGCGGCCCGCGGTGTCGAAGGAAACCGTGTAGGTGTAAGGCAAGCCGACATTGATGGCGGCCTGTGCGGCGGCCCTGGCCTCGTCGGGCGCCGACATCGTCTCGATCCACGCAACCTCGGCGCCGCCTTCCTTCAGGCCGCGCATCTGCGCCTCGAAGGATGCGATCGCCTCGTCATAGGTCATGGCCCCAAGCGGCACGAGAAGTTCGCCTGTCGGCCCGACCGAGCCGGCGACGATCACCTTGCGACCGGCCTTGTCGGCGACTTCGCATGCGATCGCGGCGGCAAGGCGGTTCAGCTCGTGCACACGATCCTGGGCATTGTGCAGCTTGAGCCGATGGCTGGTGCCGCCGAAGGAATTGGTGAGGATAATGTCTGCGCCGGCATCGACGAAACGCTGGTGCAGCGCCGTGATCTTTTCCGGCGCGGTCTCGTTCCACAATTCCGGCGCCTCGCCGGCCTCGAGACCCATGGCGAACAGATTGGTTCCGGTTGCGCCGTCGGCGAGGAGCACGCCTCTTTCCGCTAGCAGGGCGTCGATGGGATTGGTCATGGCGGTCGGCTTTCTCACAAATTCCATTGAGATAAGGATATAAAGAAGTCTTTATATCTAGTCAACGAATAGGATGGAGCGCAGACGCTCAGATATCCGAAACTTCGGTTTCCGCAAGTTGTCGCGCATAGGCGGCCGCTTGATGCGCGTTGACGTCGGCGGCCCGAATCAGATTGTCAAAGTGCCGGGTCAGCGTGCGGATCGGATCGTTGGCGTTCAACACCAGGTACATATCGCCGACATAGATTGCGGCGCGGTAGGGGCCGAAGATCGTGTAGGGCACCGAGTATCGCGCCCTCCCATCATAGAGGAACAGCCGGAACGTCGGGTAGAGGTCGTCCAGAAGGGTCGCCATGTGGTTCAACTGCTCGCGGCGCTGTTTGGCCGGAAAGCCGCTCCAGACGCCAAGCCCGCGCGCGAAGATGTCGAGCGTGTGGCGCGGCATGCACACCTCCATGTCGGTCTCGGGCCGCCGGTTGTAGTCGATCCGATACTGGGTCTCGCCGGCCTGGCGCTCGCGGTTGCGGTTGGAGATATCCGACTCGTAGTCGATCAACGCCTCTGTGCGCAGCAGGTCTGGCAGGCCTGCCGGCACATAGCGGATCTTGGTGCCGACGGCTTCTGCGTGCCAGCGCGCCAGCAGCGTACGGTCAAAATCACTCGACCCTTCCTCGATCTCCAGGCTAGCCCTGATCTCGCCGGTTACGCCCTCGTCCTGGCTGAGTCCGAGCAGCCAGTCGAGCGACACCTTGTGTTCGGCAGCGATGTTGAGAAGCGTTTCGGCGCGCGGCAGCCTGGCCGAAGCGCCCGACAGCAGCTGAGACAGCGCCGAGCGGTCGATGCCCACGGCCGCGGCAAAGGCGGACTGGTTGAGGTCGGAGCGCTGCAGCAGCGCCTTCAGCCGATCTCGGAACAGGTCCGACAGATTCCTTTTGTCCATATCGACCCCTCGAAAGACGAAAATTTTCTTGCGGCGGCTGATTCGGCCGGAATCCGGATCAGGAATCCTTTCGATTGTTTACAATATATAACATATGGTTTGTTTGGTGTGCATACGCAACTATTTGTGCGCCTTCTCTCATTGTCCGCAGCGATGCCTCCTGACACAATGCTGTCAGGAACCGGGGGGTCCGGAATGCCGGGGGCACTGAAAAAAGGAATGACCATTTACAGTCGCGCGTCGCGTCACGTCTCGGTCGAATGGCCGACAGTCGCGATGATCATCGCATGTTATGGCGCCTGGGCGCTCGCCGGTCTCTACCTCTGGCCCGCCTATCCCGCCATCGCGCTTGTTGTTCTCGGGATTGTGCTGGCCATGCAGTCGTCGCTGATGCACGAAGCTTCGCACGGACATCCGACCCGCAAGGCATGGCTCAACGAAGTGCTGGTCGGCCTGCCGATCGGCCTTGTCTATCCGTTCCGCCGCTTCAAGACGCTGCACCTGCGCCATCATGCTGACGAGCGCCTGACCGATCCGTTCGACGATCCCGAAAGCTACTACCAAGCGCTGTGGCAGCACGAGGATTTGCCGCCGGCGCTGAAAAGACTGCTTCGCCTCAACAACACCATGCTCGGGCGGGTTTTCATCGGGCCACCACTGGCGACAACCGGCTACGTGCTTTCTGAGTTCAGGCTTATCGCCAAAGGTGACGCCACAGCGCGCCGCGCCTGGATGCTGCACGGCCTGGGTCTCGCGTTGGTGCTTCCGATCGTCGCCTATGGGTTCGGCATTCCGGTCTGGCTCTACCTTGTCGGACCCGTCTGGATCGGGCAGTCGCTGATTTCCGTGCGCACCTATGCCGAGCACCAGTGGTCCGAGCGACCGGACGGCCGCACCATCCTTGTCGAGCGCTCGCCGCTTTCGCTCTTGTTTCTCAACAACAACCTGCATCTTGTTCATCACAAGAGTCCGAGCGTGGCATGGTACGAGCTGCCCCGGCTGTTCGCCGAGCGCCGCGAGCAGTGGATCGCCATGAACAATGGCTATGTTTTCCCCGGCTATGCCGCCCTTTTGTGGCGCTATGCGTTGAAGCAGAAGGAACCTGTGGTGCATCCCGTGTTGCGCCGCGCTGCCGATCCTGGCCGAGCCTTCCGTCCGCGCGTCCGCGCCCGCAGTATGGACGGGCTCGGCTCGCCAGTCCCGGCAAAGCCGTCCAAGGAGTGAGCTTGGCTGCGGCATGAGGCGCAGCTGGGCATCCGGAACCTGTGACGGCTTCGACCCGGGACGCGGCGGGAACCTGTGGGGCCGAGGCCGAATGCTAGTTGCGCTTCGGTGCAGTGGTGAGGTTGCCCGGTCTTCCGGCTGAAGGCTTATTGACGTGCTTGCCAGTCAGCGTGTCGTGGATGGTCTGGTCGCACATCACCCACTTCCCGTCCGGAAGCTGGCATTGCGCCAGTATGTCGTGAGGATGGGCATCGGCCTGCCGCGCGACGCCGGGCAGGGCGATACCGGCAAGAGCGACTGCGATGGCAAGGGATTTTCTGGTATTGATTTTCATGGCGTCTATCCTGTGAAGTTGGATCAACTGCCGTTGGCGACAGCACTTCGTCTGTCGCGACGGCTCCAAGAATGGTTCAAATGAGCGCGGAAAATCCTGGAGTGTGACGTTGAATGCCCCCGATGACGGCAACCTGATAGCTGCCTTGCCGATGTATGACTGGCCCGAGACGCGGGAACTGGTCGATGCCGAGTGGTCGAAATTGCGGGCGCTGTTGCGTCAGTCCGGCATGGACGCTCCGAAACATCTTGTGCGCCGCAATGCCGACATGCCGACCGTTCCGGGCGGTATCCGAGACGATGAAGGCGCCCTGATTGCCCCTGACCCTGCCGCGTTGCCGCCCGACGAACTCGATTTCCAGACGCTTTGGAAACACCCGTCGCTGCTGCTGGCGCAGACCTGCTGGGGACCGATCGAGCAGGGCCTGGCACCTCACGTCATCGTCGTCGGCCAGCCGAGCTATGACGCCTTCGAGGGCGGGCAGGGCGAAACCTACTCGAGCGCCATACTGATGCGCTGCGCGGCCGACGCCGGAGGGGGCAAGGAAAGCCTCGATGCTCCCGAAGATGGCCGTCCGTCGCTCAGCCTCGATGCGATCCGGGGTGGGCGTTTTGCCTATAACGGACCCGACTCGATGTCCGGCGTCGTGGCGCTGACGCGTGACCTCGAAGCCGCGGGCGAAAGCCTCGCTGTCTTTTCAGAGAGGCTCCAGACAGGAAGCCATCGGGCCTCCCTCATCGCGGTCGCGGAAGGCAGGGCGGATGTGTGCGCCGTCGACTGCCGCAGCTGGGATCAGGCGCTTCGTTGCGAGCCGGCTGCGCGGTCGCTTCGGGTCGTCGGCTGGACGGCGCGGCGCAAGGGCCTGCCGCTGATCACGTCGGTCCGTACGCCGCCGGACACAGTCGCCAGGCTCCGCAATATCCTTGAAGCCGCCTGACGTCACCGGCCCATCGTCGCGACTGAAGTCAGCAGAGGGAACAAACTGGCGCCTTCGGCGTTGTTGCTGCAATGGAGGTTGCCATGACCGAACAGTTCCTATTGCCAGTCCTGACCATCTTTACACCGCTCGTCATCGCCACAGTGGTGGCCTATGCGATGCTGAACAGCCACGGGATGCATTCCGGCCGCAAGCACTGAAACATCCGGCATCACATTCTTTACCGGCGTTTCAGCGCGCGCTCGACATCAGCCCAAGCGGGTAATGTGACAGCGTTTCGCTGCCCGCTTCGGTGATCAGAACCTGCTCTTCCAGCTTGACGCCTTCACGGCCGCCAAGCCGGCCGATGTAGCTTTCCACGCACATCACCATGCCCGCCTCCAGCGTCCCGTCCGGCGTGTCGTCGGTCCAGTCGGCGTCATGTGGAAGGGTGGGGTATTCGTCAGCCAGCCCAACGCCGTGATAAAGCACACCGTAGCGGGTTGGAAAGCAGTCCTGCGGCGGGACATTCGATCTCTTCACGAGCTCCCTGAAGGAGATCCCGGGCCGCAGAAGCGACGTGTTGAACGCGATCTGCTCTGCTGCAGCGAGATAGAGCCAGCGTTGCTCTTCGTTCGGCCCGCCGTCGCCGCACAGCCAGGTGCGCGATAGATCGGCACAAAACCCGTAGGGTGCGATGAGATCAGTATCGAAAGCGACAAGATCGCCAGCCTCGATAATGCGCGACGAACATTCCTGAAACCACGGATTGCTGCGAGGTCCCGATGAGAGCAGCCGCGTTTCGATCCATTCGCGGCCGCGCGCGATGTTGCCGCGATGCAGTTCCGCCCAGAGTTCGTTTTCCGATATGCCCGGTTTCAGGGCCGCGTGCATTTCGCCCATCGCGGCCTCGCAGGCGACAATCGACCGGCGCATGCAGAGGATCTCGTCCGGCGATTTTATCAGCCGCGCCTCTTCCATCACCGCCTCGCCATTGCCGACCGATACGCCGATCCGCGACAATTCGGTGACGCCCTTCGGGTTGAGATGATCGACGGCGATGCGGCTGTTGCCGCCGCCATGTTCGCGCACCAGTTCGGCAATGCCGGCCGCCCAGCGCCGGGCACGGTCCTCGCTGAGTTCGCCGCCATACATGTACATGAACGACACGGCCGGCCGCACCTCATCGACGACGCCGGAATGGTCCGAAAGATGTTCGCAGGAAAAATAGTCGAAGAGCACAACCGGGCCTTCGGCGCTCACGAAGCAGTGGCGTGTCGGATTGTGCGCGACCCAGAGCTGCATGTTGGTCGAATCGGTGGCGTAACGGATGTTGACCGGATCGTAGAGCAGGGCGCCGGCATAGTCGCGCCGCTTCAGCTCGGCGCGGATACGCTCCAGCCGGTACTTGCGCATCGCAGGCAGGTCGGGCGCTGCGATCCCGGCGGCAAGCCATTCCGCCTCGGCCAGCGCGCCATAGCCCAGCGCGTGCTGGTTGAGAGAGGCCGCCTTTTCCCGCGCAACAGCACGCAGCGCCTCGATGTCTGCGGCAGTACCCGGCTCGAACGGCACGATCTTGCGGTGGCGGCCGAAGGAAGCGGGAACGATGCTGTCCATGGGTTTGCCTCTTCGAATGTCGTTAAGGGGTTTGCCTTGCGCCCTTCCGGCGGGGTCGTTCCGGCTTCTTCGCCTCGGCCTTCAGCCGCACGCGCATCGAACCTTCCTTCGGGTGGTCGACTTCAAAGGCTCCTGCCTTCTTGACCAGATCGCTCAGGCTGCGCGAGCCAAAAGTCCGGGAATCGAAATCCGATGTCAGGTTTGCCAGCCGGTTGCCGACGACGCCGAGTGGAACCCAGCCATCCTCGCTGTCCATTTCCTCGATGATCTTGCTGATGATGGGCACCGCGGCGCTCGGCGGTTGCAGCGGTCTGGCCGCGCCCTGCGATGCTGCCGCGTTGGACGCCGGGGCGGGCAGCAGGTTCTCGGTGTAGATGAAGCGGCGGCAGGCCTGGCGGAAACTCTCGGGCGTCTTCTGTTCGCCGAAGCCGTAAACATCAACGCCCTGTTCGCGGATGCGCGAGGCGAGCCGGGTGAAGTCGCTGTCGGACGAAACCAGGCAGAACCCATCGAGCCGGCCGGCGTGCAACAGGTCCATGGCGTCGATGACTAGCGTGATGTCGGAGGCGTTCTTGCCTTTGGTGTAGGCGAACTGCTGCTGCGGAATGATGGCGTGCCTGGCCAGCGTGTTTTCCCAGGCCTTGGAGTGCGGGCTGGAAAAATCACCGTAGATGCGGCGTACGCTCGCTTCGCCGATTTTTGCGATTTCCTCGAACAGGCCGTCGGCGATTTTTGCCGATGCGTTGTCCGCGTCGATCAGGACGGCGAGGCGAGGGGAGCGTGTTTCCGTGGCCATCGATGGTTCCTTTGCGAGCGGCGCGCGGCCAACTCAGTTTTCCAAAATCATTACGGCAGCAGCGCTTCCTCCAGCCGGCCCGCAGGCGTTTTTTGCTCGACGAGTTGGACTTGCGGAGTCATGCTGGCCCCGTTGCATCAACCGAATGAGACCCGGAAGGAGGATGACATGCTTCATACGCTCGTCAAACCAGTCTTCGGTATCGCATGCATGCTGGCTGTCACGTCAGGCGGCCTTGCCGGCGAAGCTTTTTCGCCCGCCGCGCCGATGACGCCGATCGTCTACACGCCAGACGGCAGGCCGGTAGCCTCGCCCGGAAGAAATCCGGACATGACCCGCGTGGCCGGCGCCGAATGCCCGAACGGCAGCGGCAGCTACTGTTCGGACGAGTATCCCTACTGTTGTCCGGGCGTCAACGTCGCAGCCTACTGCGCCAAGGACGTGAACGGCTGCACGCAATAGGCGCTCAGCCCCGCATCTTCTCGCCCGATGGATCGAACGGGGCCTCGATATTGATGCGGGCCGGGCGGCGGTGGCCCAAAATCTCGATCTCGAATAGTCCGGCGCTCTCGTCCCCGGCGAGCGCGGCCGGCACATAGCCTTGCGCCATCGATTTTTCGACATAGTGCGCATAGCCGCCCGAGGTCACCCAGCCAACGACGCGCCAGTCGCCATCGACCAGCCCGCGCACGGCTGACGCGCCGGTTGCGGCAGTCGAGCCGCGCACTTCCTTGCCGGAGGCGTCAAAGCGTGGCGCGCCGAACTCATGCGTCTTGCCGACCGTGCCATAGTCCTTGTCGCCGACTTTCGCCCAGATCGGCTCATCGCCCATCACGTCTGCGTCAGTCGCCTCGACGATCATCGAGACGCGCTTCAGCTTCGGACCATCTGCATGCTCCTTCGCTGCTGCCTCGCGACCAATGAAATCATTCTTCTCAAGCTTGACGAAGCGCTCCATGCCGCCCTCGAACGGACCGTAAATCGGCCGCAACTCGCGGAACCATGTCGGGAAGTTTTTCTCCAGCCGCATCGACAGCAGCGCCCGCATGCCAAAATCGACGATGCCGAATTCCTCGCCCGCCTGCTTGATGGCGGCATAGACCAGCCGCTCATAGGTCGGCTGCATCCAGATCTCGTAGCCGAGGTCGCCGGTATAGGTGATGCGGTTGACCATGCACGGCGCGCCGCCGACCGCCATCTCGCGGAAATCCATGAAGCGGAAGGCTTTTGACGACACGTCCGCATCGACAAGTTTCTGCAGCAGTTCCTGGGCTTTCGGTCCGGCGATCGACAGGCCGACCAGCGTCTGGTCGAAGCGATGGATGCGCACCGACCCGTCCTTCGGCAGGTGCTTTTCAAACCAGCGCATGTGGTACTTGGCGGCTGCCGAGGAGCCCCAGATCATGAAGCGGTCGTCGCCGGCCTTGGCAATCGTGAAATCGCCGATCAGCTTTCCACCTTCGTTCAACATCGGCGTCAGCACGATTCGACCCGTCTTGGGCATGCGGTTGGTGATCAGCCGGTTGAGGAAATCCTCCGCACCGCCGCCCGACACCTCGTACTTGGCGAAGTTGGCGATCTCGGTGACGCCGACCCGCTCGCGCACCGCACGCACCTCGTTGCCGATATGCTCGAAATCGTTGGAGCGGTGGAAAGAGACGATGTCTTTCGGCTCGGAGCCCTGCGGCGCGAACCACAGCGGCGTCTCCAAGCCCCAGCTGTCGCCCATAACGGCATTCTGCTTGAGCATGGTGTCATAGAGCGGTGTGGTCTGAGCCGGCCGGGCTGCCGGCAGTTCCTCGTTCGGGAAACGGATCGAGAAGCGGCGCGAATAGTTTTCGCGCACCTTGGC
>JBKJRE010000605.1:0-7716 GCA_046594775.1 Rhizobiaceae bacterium
AAAATCTTTCGCGTCGGGATGCCCGAAGCCTCGCCGATTAAGTTTGGGCGGCTCGAAAATGGCGGCCTCGCCTCGCTGGAACGCGTTGACCTGATTGTCCGCGGCCGGATCCTTGAATTCTGCGCGCCATTTTACCATTTATTGGGGACAAGCACTCGACCGAACCCGTTGGGCCGGCACCACAGGGAATGATGATGAACGCACGTACACTTGACGGTGACATTCTGGACTCGGCCGTGGATGATGTCCGTGCCTATGACGGCGTTCGTACGCGGCGCCTGTTCGCTTTTCTCATCGACTATGCGATCGTCGGGCTTCTGCTCATCCCCTTCGCAGTCCTGGTGTTTCTGCTTGGCCTCCTGACCTTCGGCCTTGGCTGGTCGCTGTTTGCAGTGCTGGCTCCGGCGGTCGCAATGCTCTATGTCTGGAACACGCTCGGCGGGCGCAACCAGGCAACGACGGGCATGCGGATGATGGGCGTCAGGCTCGAACGCCTGGACGGCAGGCCGGTCGACGGCATGCTGGCAGTGGTTCACACCGTGCTCTTTTGGGCCGGCAACGTCCTTCTCACGCCGTTCATCCTGCTCGTCACGCTGTTCACTACGCGCAAACGTACGCTGCACGATCTGCTGCTTGGCACCGTGGTCATTCGCTCGGACCGCTGAACGGTTGACACGTGCCGCGTGCAAATCGTGAACGGCCGGCGCCGCTTGGCCTCAACAATCCTGTTGAAATTTTTTCACCACGCTTCAAGGTAGAGTGATTCGTTGGGAGTAAATTCCGGAACTCGATGACTCACCATCCGACCCAGTCGCCGCAGTTCTTCCTGACAGCGCCATCGCCCTGCCCCTATGTCGAGGGCCAGTTCGAGCGCAAGGTCTTCACGCATCTCGTCGGCGGCAAGGCGCCCGAGATGAACGATCTGCTTACCCAGGGCGGCTTCCGGCGCTCCCAGAACATTGCCTATCGCCCGGCCTGCGAGAATTGCCGTGCCTGCATCTCGGTGCGCATCATCGCCGACGAGTTCCGGAGCACGAAGAACATGCGCCGGGTCATCCAGCGCAATGGTGACCTGATCGGCGAGATGCACGACGCCGAGCCGTCGACCGAGCAGTATTCCCTTTTCCGCACCTATCTGGACGCCCGTCATCGCAAGGGCGGCATGTCCGACATGACGGTGCTTGACTATGCCATGATGGTCGAGGACACGCATGTCGACACCAAGGTCATCGAATACCGCAGGCGCGGGCCCGACACATTCATCACCGGCAAGGGAACCGGCGAGCTGATCGCCGTGGCGCTTACCGACAAGATGAGCGACGGGCTGTCGATGGTCTATTCCTACTTCAATCCGGAATTCGACGACCGTTCGCTCGGCACTTTCATGATCCTCGACCACATTGCCCGCGCCCGCGCGCTTGGCCTGCCCCATGTCTATCTCGGCTACTGGGTCAACGGCTCGCGCAAGATGGAATATAAGGTGCGCTTTCTGCCGCAGGAGCATCTCGGCCCGAACGGCTGGGAAAGATTTAGCGGCAAATCCTGACACCGGCAGATCCGCCGCCGTTGGACTACGACGGAGCGCCTGAACTTTGCCCGCCATCCAGACCGATCACGCCAAGGGCCTCGTCATCACCGCCATAGGCGGCCTCGTGCTGAGCTTCGACATTCCGCTGATCCGGCTCGCCGGCGGCGAGCCCTGGTCCGTACTCGCGGTGCGCGGCGGCGTCACCTTGCTGACAGCGCTCATCGTTTGGGCGATATGGCGGCTGGCCACGCCTGCCGCGCCGAAACTCATTCCCGGGCGCAGCGGCCTGATCGTGGCGGCACTCTACGGTGTCGGGTCGATCACCTTCATCACCGCCGTCTACAACACGTCGACCGCCAATCTTGTCTTCATTCTGGCCTTCAACACCATGTTCGCGGCGCTTCTGTCATGGATCTTCATGCGGGAGAGGCCGCGGCCCGCCACGCTGGTTGCCATGGCCGCCATGATCGTCGGCGTTCTCGTCATCGTCGGCGATTCGATCGGCACCGGGCAGCTGTTCGGCGACTTCATGGCGCTGTGCTCGGCCTTCATGATCGCCTCGGCCATCACCATCTCGCGCGCCAGCGGCGAGGATATGGGTTTCACCTCGCTCGTCGGGGTGATCTTTCCGCTCGCCATCGCAATTCTGATGGTCGGCAAGGGCGGGCTGCAGATCGAAGCGCCATGGTGGATCATCTTCAACGGCGCGGTCGTCACGCCGGTCGCATTCTTCTGCCTCGCCGCCGGTCCGCGCTACATTTCAGGCTCCGAGGTGGCCATGTTCTATCTCTTGGAGACGGTGCTGGCGCCTGTCTGGATGTGGATGATCTTCTACGAGATCCCGACATTGAACAGCCTGATCGGCGGGCTGATCCTGATCGTCGCGCTGGTCGCCCATTCGCTTTGGCAGTTGCATGACGGCCGCAAGCGACGCGCCGCCGCCATGGTCCGCCATACGGTCTGACCGGCTCCAGCCTACCGGGCCAGAACAAGCGCCCAGTAGCGGCGGCCCTGCCCATCGTCGGCGGAGGCCAAGCCGTAGTGCCCGAAGCGCGGATCGAGCATGTTGCGGCGATGACCGGCGGAGTTCATCCACATCGAAAACAGCTTTTGCGGGCTCATGGCGCCGTAGGCGACGTTTTCGGCGGCGGGTCCTGTGATGTCGTTCTGTTTCATGCGCCGGGCAAAGCCCTTGCCCCAACCGGTGGTGTGATCCATATCGCCGGCGCTCGACATGAAGCCGGCCTGCTGGGCAGCGGCCCTTTCCAGCTTTCCATCGGCCTTTAGCGGCGGCAGGCCCTGCTCGGAGCGGATCGCCGCCAGATAGGTGGCGCCGGAGGCCGATGCGCCCGTGCCCGCTCCGCTCATGGACAGCATGTCCTGACAGCCCGCACCAAGCAGCAGGACAAGAAGAGCCGCCATGCCCAGGGCCCGGCCGCCCGGTATTTGTCTATTCCCGATCATCGCAAAATCCCGTTCGGTCGCGACTTTCAGGCAGATTGTGGCTTTTGACGGGCGGCGTGCGCGGCCATCCCTTGTCACGTCGGACTATCTTGGACTCGTCATCCCGGGCGAGCGAGCGCAGCGAGGGGTGAGCAGCCGCTTGGCCGAAGGCGAATGCGCCATGCCGGTGGCATGGTGCAAGGCCAGCGAACGCCGGGACGCTACGAAGCAGCGGGGACCCGGCCGGGTGCGGCGTGGATAAAAAAATCCCCTCACTTGCGATTTCTGACATTTAGCCTCGCCAAGGGATCGGCTAAGCTGTTGAACTCGCTGCCTCTCCTGCACGCGGAGAGATCAATATGCCGCTGTTCAGCATCTTTCTTATCAACACCCTCCGCCGCCGCCTTATCATCGTCGGCAGTTTCTCCCGCCGGGAACGCCGATCATGACGGTGGTTTGCGGGGAGGAACCGGCGCCTCCGTCTTGCGGCAAACGTAGCTGCGAGACCGGGGAGGTTCCGTCCAGAGGTTCCCCTGGGGGTAATACGGCCCCCGCGCGCCGGAGATGAAGGCGCACATCGCCCGCCTGGCATAGCATTCCTTGGGCGGGACGCAGCGGAACGGACGGGATCAGAAATCGCCGGCGGGACGCGGAAGTCGCGCCACGTACTAAAATTTAGAAAGGCTCGGCCATGCGCCCCGCTTCCCGACCTTCGTGAACTATGGCGAAGGGAAATCTCGAAAGATCAATGGCCAGACCGGAAACGGGGCGTGGCAAGGCAGACTCACGACCGGCCGCAGGCCGGTTGCTTCAGGAGCGGCCAAAGGGCGGAAAATTTCGGCGTCGCCCTGCTGCTCGCCTTGAAACCTTTTGGGATGCGGTTTACCCCACAGCCCATAGTCAGGGAACCAGACATGCTCGACATCAGATGGATTCGCGACAATCCGGTCGCACTCGCCGAAGCGCTGGTGAAGCGGCAATGGTCGGCCGAGGAGGCTCAGGCCAAGGTCGATGCGTTGATCCTTATGGACGAGGATCGCCGCGCCCATCTTGGCAAATTGCAGGAGCGGCAGGAACGCCGCAACGCCGCCTCGCGCGAGATCGGCAACGCCATGCGCGACAAGGACATGACGCTCGCCGAGAAGCTGAAGGCCGAGGTCGGCGAGATCAAGGCGTATCTGTCGGGCGCGGAAGCCGAAGAACGCCGGCTCGACAAGGTGCTCGACGATGCGCTGGCCGAACTGCCCAACATCCCGGCCGCCGATGTGCCGGTCGGCGCCGACGAAAAGGACAATGTGTTGAAGCACAAGGTCGGACGGACGCCAGAACGCCCGAACTGGGTCAAGGAACACTTTGAAATCGGCGAGGCGCTCGGCCAGATGGATTTCGAGCGCGCCGCAAGACTGTCGGGCAGCCGCTTCACCGTTTTGAAGGGCCAGCTGGCGCGGCTGGAACGCGCACTCGGCCAGTTCATGCTCGACCTGCACACGATGGAGCACGGCTACACCGAAATGCAGGTGCCGCTGATGGTGCGCGACGAGGCCATGTTCGGGACCGGGCAGCTGCCGAAATTCGAGGAAGATCTTTTCGCCACGTCTCGGACCCTGACCGGTATCGAGAAAGTCGCGCGTGCTTTTGCTCAGAAAGGGGAGCGTCCGGCCGGGAGTGAGGAAACACGTACGGCTCAGCAGCGAATTGTGGATGCGTTGATGCAGCAGCCGGCGACAGCTTTCGAAGCCCCTCCCTCGCAGCGACTATACCTAATCCCCACTGCCGAAGTTCCGCTCACAAACCTCGTGCGCGAGGAAATCACGCCCTTAGAAAAGCTGCCGCTGCGCTTCACGGCGCTGTCGCCGTGTTTCCGCTCGGAAGCCGGTTCCGCAGGTCGCGACACGCGCGGCATGCTGCGCCAGCACCAGTTCTACAAGGTCGAGCTGGTGTCGATCACCGACCAGGAAAGCTCTTCCGCCGAGCACGAGCGCATGACGACCTGCGCCGAGGAGGTGCTGAGGCGCCTCGACCTGCCGTTCCGCACCATGACGCTGTGCACCGGCGACATGGGTTTCGGCGCGCGAAAGACCTATGACATCGAGGTCTGGCTGCCCGGCCAGAACGCCTATCGCGAAATCTCGTCCTGCTCGGTCTGCGGCGATTTTCAGGCGCGGCGCATGAACGCCCGCTACAAGGACAGGACCGGCAAGGGCAACCTGTTCGTCCACACGCTGAACGGTTCGGGCACGGCGGTCGGCCGCGCGCTCATCGCGGTGATGGAAAACTACCAGCAGGAGGATGGCGGCATCGCTGTCCCTGATGTCTTGAAGCCCTATATGGGCGGCCTGACCAAGATCGAGGCACGATAGTCGACATGCGCATCCTGCTCACCAATGACGATGGCATTCATGCCGAGGGCCTTGCCTGCCTGGAACGCATAGCGCGCACCATTTCCGACGATGTCTGGGTTGTTGCGCCCGAAACCGACCAGTCGGGCTTTGCCCATTCGCTGTCGCTGTCGCAGCCCTTGCGGCTGCGCGAGATCGCCGAAAAGCGCTTTGCGCTCAGCGGTACGCCGACCGATTGCGTGATCATGGGCGTTCGCCGCCTCCTGCCGTCGCCGCCGGACCTTATCCTGTCCGGGATCAATTCCGGCTCCAACATCGCCGACGACGTGACCTATTCGGGCACTGTGGCGGGCGCCATGGAAGGCACGCTGCTCGGCATCCGCTCGATCGCGCTCAGCCAGGCCTATTCCGTCGAAAACCAGAAACGCGTGGTCCCCTATGAGACTGGCGAAGCGCTGGCGCCGGCGCTGCTCGACCGGCTGCTTGGCCTCGACCTGCCGGCCGGCGTCTTCCTCAACCTGAACTTTCCGAACTGCGCGGCCAATGACGTCAAGGGTACGCGGGTCACCAGCCAGGGCAAGCTCGCCTATAATCTCGGCGTCGAGGAGCGGGCCGACGGCCGCAACCTGCCGTACTACTGGCTGCGTTTCGGCCGCGACGAGACCGAACTAAGTGAGGGAACGGACCTGCATGCGGTAAAATCGGGCTTCGTCTCGGTGACCCCGATGAAGCTCGATCTGACGGCGCATGAATTGCGCGACCCATTGACGAAGGCGCTTGCATGACAGCCGAGCTACACGACCGCGAGGGATTTGCCGCCTTTCTGCTCCGCCTGCGCGGCAAGGGGATCGTCCACAAGGAACTGATCGCTGCCTTCGAAGCGACGCCGCGGCGCGATTTCGTGCCCGAGCGCTGGCACGGCGTTACGTGGGCGGAGGGCATGATCCCGATCGAATGCGGCGAGGCCATTGAAGGCGTCGATCTGCAGGCGCATGTCATCGGCGCGCTTTCGATAGAGCCCGGCCATCGCGTGCTCGAGATCGGAACCGGCTCCGGCTACAGCGCCTCCGTCATGGCGCGGCTTGCGGCGCGCGTCGTAACGGTCGAGCGTTTCAAGACGCTTGCCGAACAGGCGAGGGGCCGCTTCGAGACGCTCGGCATAGGCAATGCGTTTGTCCGACACGCCGATGGGTCGCCGGGCCTGCCCGCCGAAGGTCCCTTCGACCGCATCGTTGTCTGGGCTGCGTTTGAGAGCCTGCCGCGCCATTTCGTCGACCAGTTGTCGAGCAGCGGTGTCATGATCGCGCCGCTTGGTCCGGGCGAAGGCGAACAGGCTTTGACCCGAATGACCAAGATTGGCAGCCGTTTCGAGCGAGAGGACATCGGCGTGGTGCGCCTGCAGCCCATGTCCAGCAGTCTCGCCGCCGTGCTTTGAAGGAGGGATGAATAAAAACTGCTTTAAATCCGCATCCTTAACCGACCAGTAAGATTAACGCGCTTTAATCATGCCAGTTGTGTTTCGAGTAAGTGCGGGTTGGTGCCATGCAATTCAGTGTTTTACGTCTTAATGGGCGCATCTTGTTGCGTGGTGCGGCCGTCCTGGTGATCGCCGGTGTCGCGTCCGGGTGTAGCTCGCAGGTCGCGCGCTTCAACGGGGGAAGCGGGGTCGACGGCATCTTCACCGGGTCGACGCCGAACCAGCGTTCCATCATAAATCAGCAGGGTTCGCAGACAAATCCCGCCGACAGCCAGCCGATTGCGGCAGCGCCTGTGGACGGAACCTATTCGGGCTCGGTCAGCCGCGGCGCGCTCGCCCCGGTCAGCCAGGGCTCTGCCTCGCCGCAGCCGGTCCGCACGGCTTCGGCACCGACGCGGGACTACGATACGACGGCAGCCGGTTCGGTCCAGCAGCAGCCCGTCGCCATTCAGGAAGACAGCAAGGGCTGGTCGCGTGCCGGTGGCACCCAGGTCACGGTCAAGCAGGGCGAGACGGTCTATAACCTTTCCCGCCGCTTCGGCGTTCCTGCCGATGTAATTTTGAAGGCCAACGGAATTTCGGAATCCGACGGGCTGAGGGCTGGCACCCAGATTGTCATCCCGACCTATGTCTACGGCAAGAATGCGCCGGTCTCGGCTCCCGACAGCAATCCGAAGACTGCCAATGCCAGTTCATCGCGTGGCGACAAGCAGCCAAACAAGCCCGGCGACAAGCCGTTTGAAACGGCGGCCGTGCTGCCGCAGCAGCCCAAGCCGAAACAGGGCGAGGCGGCGTCGACCTCCAATGCCGACGGAAGCCAGGCAAAGTCCGGCGGGGCAGGTGGCACCTACACGGTTCAGTCGGGCGATACGCTGTCCAGGATTTCACGCAATACCGGCGTCAGCGTTGCGGCGATAAAGCAGGCTAAC
>JBKJRE010000606.1:0-2506 GCA_046594775.1 Rhizobiaceae bacterium
CAGACAGAAGGGTCGGATAAGCGGATGCCTCCACAAGAAAAGAACACCCTGTACTGCTCCTTCTGCGGAAAGAGTCAGCATGAGGTGCGCAAGCTGATCGCCGGACCCACCGTCTTCATCTGCGATGAATGCGTCGAACTGTGCATGGACATCATCCGCGAGGAGAACAAGACCTCGACATTGAAGTCTCGCGAGGGTGTGCCCACGCCGCAGGAAATCCTGGCGGTGCTCGACGACTACGTGATTGGCCAGCCTTACGCCAAGCGTGTGCTGTCGGTCGCTGTCCATAATCATTACAAGCGTCTGGCGCACGCCTCGAAGAGCCAGGACGTCGAATTGGCCAAGTCGAACATCCTTTTGATCGGCCCGACGGGTTGCGGCAAGACGCTGCTTGCCCAGACGCTGGCGCGCATCATCGACGTGCCCTTCACCATGGCCGACGCTACCACGCTGACGGAAGCCGGCTATGTTGGCGAAGACGTCGAAAACATCATCCTCAAGCTGCTGCAGTCGGCTGACTACAATGTTGAGCGGGCGCAGCGCGGCATCGTCTATATCGACGAGATCGACAAGATCAGCCGCAAGTCGGACAACCCGTCAATCACCCGCGACGTGTCGGGCGAGGGCGTGCAGCAGGCGCTCCTCAAGATCATGGAAGGCACTGTCGCCTCCGTGCCGCCGCAGGGCGGCAGGAAGCATCCTCAGCAGGAATTCCTGCAGGTCGACACCGCCAACATCCTGTTCATCTGCGGCGGCGCCTTTGCCGGCCTCGACAAGATCATTTCGGATCGTGGCCGCAAGACCTCGATCGGCTTCGGGGCCACCGTCGCCTCGCCCGAGGATCGCCGCAGCGGGGAGGTATTCCGCCTGGTCGAACCCGAGGATCTGCTGAAATTCGGCCTGATCCCTGAATTCGTCGGCCGTCTGCCGGTCCTGGCCACGCTGGAAGATCTCGACGAGCCGGCGCTGGTGCAGATCCTGACCGAGCCGAAGAATGCCCTGGTCAAGCAGTATCAGCGCCTGTTCGAGATGGAAAATGTCGAGTTGACGTTCCACGAGAATGCGCTTTCGGCCATCGCCAAGCGCGCCATCGAACGCAAGACCGGCGCGCGGGGCCTGCGCTCGATCATGGAATCGATCCTGCTCGACACCATGTTCGAACTGCCGGCGCTGGAGGGCGTCCAGGAAGTCGTCATCTCGGAAGAGGTGGTTTCGGGCAACGCCCGGCCGCTCTATATCTACGCCGAGGCCAAGGACAAGAAGGGCAATGTGAGCGCCTGACACGTTTCTTGCCCGATCGGTTCGAACGGCGCCTTCGGGCGCCGTTCTTGTCTGGGCTTATGCCGTCGGAACGTGGCCGGGCCGAAGAACATAGGTTGAAGGCAGAGTTCCAGCACCAGCCGATGCGTGCCCGCTCGAAGACAAGCATGTTTTGCGTCAGCGTCTTCTGCAACGGCTGACCGCTTGACGGCCCGAGGGAAACGAATCCGGCAAAGATGCGCGTCGACCGGAGGGCGGCGCGGGCCTTGACCTTTTGCCTCTCACTATCCACCTAATCACGGAAGGCTTTGAACCGCATTTCGTGCTGTAATCCATATCTTCAATACGTGGTAGGCGAGACGGTTTCCGGTCGTTAATATGAGATTCGCGGTCGGCCAATGGCGGCTGCGACAGGAAAGGTTAGACAATGGCCAAAGTATCCCGGACCTCGGGCGACGGCGTTTTCGCGGTACTCCCGCTGCGCGACATCGTGGTGTTCCCGCACATGATCGTTCCGCTCTTCGTGGGCCGTGAAAAATCGATCAAGGCGCTGGAAGAGGTGATGGGCGCGGAAAAGCAGATCATGCTTGCGACGCAGATGAATGCCGCCGACGACGATCCCGCGGCCGATGCAATATTTGATGTCGGAACCCTGGCGAACGTGCTGCAGCTGCTGAAACTCCCCGATGGCACGGTGAAGGTGCTCGTCGAGGGTACGACGCGCGCCCGCATCACCTCATTCACGGCGCGTGAGGATTTTCACGAAGCCAACGCATCCGTGCTTACCGAGCCTGAAGAGGAAGAGATCGAGGTCGAAGCGTTGTCGCGCTCGGTGGTCTCCGACTTCGAAAACTACGTCAAGCTGAACAAGAAGATCTCGCCCGAAGTGGTTGGCGCCGCAAGCCAGATCGACGACTATTCCAAGCTCGCCGATACGGTCGCCTCGCATCTTGCCATCAAGATTCCAGAGAAGCAGGAAATGCTGGCCACGCTGTCGGTGAAGGAACGGCTGGAGAAGGCCATGGGCTTCATGGAAGCCGAGATTTCAGTCCTCCAAGTGGAAAAGCGTATCCGTTCGCGCGTCAAGCGCCAGATGGAGAAGACGCAGCGCGAATACTACCTCAACGAGCAGATGAAGGCGATCCAGAAGGAACTCGGCGAGGGCGAGGAAGCCAACGAGATCGCCGAGTTGCAGGCCAAGATCGACAAGCCCAAGCTGTCGAAGGAGGCGCGGACCAAGGCTACC
>JBKJRE010000144.1:0-7237 GCA_046594775.1 Rhizobiaceae bacterium
CACCGTCTCGCTGACCTCGCCCTGGCCGATCCTGACCGTGATATTCTGCTGACCGGCGGGCAGCACGACCTTGGTCTCGCCGTAGGAGGTCACCGGGCCAGAGGCGCCTGGATATTCCACAACCACTGCCGCGCCATCGTTTATGTCGGCACCCTCGGAAGGGCGCGGCCGGACGATCAATGTTCCGGCATTGAGCACGAAGACCGGCTCGGCGGTCACGGCCGCCTCGATCTTGACCGGCATTTCGACATTCGCCTCACCGAGACGGGCGCGGACGATATAGTCGCCGGGTTCCAGCGTGCCCTTGTAGGCATTGTACTGTGTGTCGACGCGGTCGCCCATGGAGCCGTCAGCGGCGGCGGCGTAGATTTCGTAGCTCTGGCCGGCATCGACGAGCGGTTCGCCGCCGGCGGCCAGGACGATGCCCGGCGCGAAGTTGAATTCCGGCAGGGACGGCTGGGGTTCCGGCTCGGCGACCACTTCTGGCTCGGGCTCTGGTTCAGGCGCGACAACGACGGGCTCGGCTTCGGGCTCCGGCGCAACCACGGCGGGCTCTGGTTCCGGCTCAGGCGTCACGACCACTGCCTCGGCGAGCGCATCCTTGAGCGCGCCGGCATCGGAGGCCTGGAGATACTTGCCGCCGGTGTTTTCGGCGAGGCAGGCGACCTCCTTGCCCTCTTCGGCCGACAGACCGAAACCGACGACATGGGCGGTGAAATCGATGCCGGCCTGTTCCAGTTCAGTACCGAGCGCGCAAGGATCAGCCTCGCAGGTTTCGATGCCGTCGGTGATGAGGATGACGGTCGATTTTTCCTCGGTGTATTTCAGCGCCTCGGCGGCCTGCCTGACGGCGGCCGAAAGCGGCGTCTTGCCGAGAAACGTCATTGAATCGGCAGCAGCGGTGATCGCTGAGGCGGTGCCGGCAGCAGGCGGTACGATCAGCTCGATGTCGTCGCATGAGCCTTTTTCGCGGTGGCCATAGGCCATCAGGCCGAGTTCCATGTCGGCGGGCACGGTCTGAAGTACGGTGCGCAGCGTCTCCCGGGCAATCTCAAGCTTGGGCTTGCCGTCAATCTGTCCCCACATCGAGCCCGAGGCATCGAGCACGATGATGGCGCGGTCGGCGGCGGAGGCAAACGCCGTCATGCCAAACAAAAGTGTTGCCGCAAGGATGCCGCGTGAAATATGCGCCAAGGTCGTCTCCCGTGAATCAGCCCGCCGTTGACGCGAAACGCTAGAGGACGGTCCGGATGCTGGCAAGGCGGCAGCGCCGCCAAATGCGCGCAACCGATCAACAGGTCGGGCAAGCCGCGAAACTCCTTGCGCGCGAGCGCCGTTGTTGCAGTATCCAACGTGACTGCAAATCCGGGAGGCAGATATGGGTCGAAAGCCGATCGTCGCCAACGCAATCCGCGCCGCAAGCGGATGGCTGGCGCGGATGGGGGCACTGGCAGGAACAATGTTGCTGTTGGCGCAGCAGACGGCGCTCGCGCTACCGGAATTCACGTCGGTTTCCACACAGTATATTGCGGCACTTGGCAGTAAGGATGCCACATCCGGAACAGGTGCCGAGGATTGGGGGCTGTGGGTCGTCGACCCTGGCCCGCGCGGCGTGCGCCTAAGCAACTACGAGACGCTGAAGGCTGCCGGAGGCGTCGCGCCATCGAACTGGACATTCAACGATGGCGACTGGTGGCTGGAAGAACATGGGCTGATCATGGAGGAGCCAATGTTTCCGATCGCGCCCGGCACCTATGTGGTTACCGGCGGGCGCGAGACGACGGCGCTGCTGACGATCCACCCCAAAGGTGAAGATGGCAGCCAGAAGTGGGAGCTGAGCGACGAGGCGTCTATCTACGACGTGACGCATCTGCGCTGCCGCGCTGCGCGCTATACGCCGGCGGCTGGCCAGAATTCATGCTCGCCAGAAAAAGCCCAGCCAAGCAGTTTTCCGGTGGCGCCAGGCGCGGCGATGCCCGCCGTCGACGGGTGCAAGCAGCAGGACTACCAGGTGCTGATCGTGATCGGCATGGCCAAGGGCGGGTAAGCGAAGGGCCGTCGTGCTCGCGCTCAGTACGTCGTGCGGCGTTCCTCGCTTGGCGGACGGCCGAACTGCAGCCGGTAGCTCTGCGCGAAGTAGGAGTGCGAGGTGAAGCCGGTGGCGATGGCGACATCAAGGATCGGCATGTTGGTCTGGCGCAGCAGTTCGCGGGCGCGTTCGAGCCTGAGCCGCATGTAGTAGCGGCCGGGCGTGACGGTTAGGTGGCGCAGGAACAGACGCTCGACCTGGCGCACCGAGAGCCCGGCCGACTTCGCAAGCTGGACGGCCGAAAACGGCTCGTCCAGATTGTCAGCCATCAGTTCGACGATCTTGCGCAGCTTTTCGGACTTGCCGGTCAGGTCGCGCTCGGGCCCGACCCGCTGGCGGTCGCCGGCCGAGCGGATGCGCTCGTGCTGGAACTGGTTGGCGACGCCATTGGCGAGCGCCGAGCCGAAATCACCGCGCACGATCTCCAGCATAAGGTCGATCGAGGTGGTGCCGCCGGCGCAGGTGTAACGCTTGCGGTCGATCTCGAAGACGTTTCCGGTACAGTCGATCTCGGGAAAGCGTTCCATGAAGCCGGCGCGGTTTTCCCAGTGGATGGTGCAGCGGTGCCCTTCAAGCTGGCCGGCCTCGGCAAGCAGGTAGGAGCCCACAGACAGCGCGCCGAGCGCGCCGCCGCGCCGGCCCCAGCTGCGCAGCGCGCCGAGGATCTTGCTCTTGCCCGGAAATTCCGTGGTCAGCCCCACCGAGACGAACACGATGTCGACCGGCGGCAGGTCGGCTACCGCATAGTCGATCTTGAGCGGCAGCCCGTTGGAGGCGATGACCGCCTCGCCATCGGCCGAAACCGTAGTCCAGCCATAGAAGTCGCGGCCGAGCAGCCTGTTGGCCGAGCGGAACGTATCGATCGCGGCGGCGAGCGAGAACATCGAGAACCTGTCGACCAGCAGGAAGGCGAATTGCCGGTTGTCTTGGGTCGGCTCTGACATGACCGGCATGTCTACAGCAACAGGTCGTAACGGCAAAGGCGCGGACTTTCTCTGCTGCGGGCTACCCGAGCCGGGGGCTTGCTAGAAAGCCGGCCGTTTCATCCCGGCCCTGAGCGAGGCCGAAACCAGCGTGTTGGCCATGAGCAGCGCGATGGTCATGGGGCCGACGCCACCCGGCACCGGCGTGATGGCGCCGGCGTTGCGACTCGCCTCGTCGAAAGCCACGTCGCCTACCAGCCTGGTCTTGCCCTCGCCCTTGTCGGGCGCCGGCACGCGGTTGATGCCGACATCGATGACTGTGGCGCCCGGCTTGACCCAGTCGCCCCTGATCATTTCGGGGCGGCCGACGGCGGCGACGAGAATGTCGGCGGTGCGGGCAAGCGCCGGCAGGTCCTTGGTGCGGCTGTGGGCGATGGTGACCGTGCAGTTGGCGGCGAGCAGCAGATTGGCCATCGGCTTGCCGACGATGTTGGAGCGGCCGACGACGACGGCGTTGAGGCCCGACAGGTCCTTGCCGCGCACCCGCTCGATCAGAAGCATGGAGCCGGCCGGAGTGCAGGGCACAAAGGCGGTTTCAAGCTCGCCGGTGCCGAGCTTGCCGACATTAATGAAATGAAAGCCGTCGACATCCTTCTCCGGCGCGATGGTCTGGATGACCTTGCCCGAATCGATATGGCCGGGAAGCGGCAGCTGAACCAGTATGCCGTCGATCGAGGGGTCGGCGTTGAGTTCGCCGATCAGCTTAAGCAGGCCGGCCTCGGCGGTGTCGTCCGGCAGCGTGTGCTGCACCGACTTGAAACCGCATTCCTTGGCCTTGCGGCCCTTGGACGCGACATAGACCTGGCTGGCAGGGTCCTCGCCGACAATGACCACGGCGAGACCGGGCGCAGGATTACCCTTGGCGACGAGTTCGGCGGTCAGCCGCTTGACCGTCTGGACGACGTCTTCGGCAACCAGTTTTCCGTCGATGATGTCGGCCATGCAGTTCCCCGGTACAGATTAGCAATGCGGACCCGCATAATGCCGATTCATCCGACAGGCAATCGCGACTTTGCGGCGTATCGTGCCGCGATACCGAAACCGACTATGCCAGCCGGCGCTTTGATGGCGAAATGCTGGACCTCGCCGGAGACGGTGATAAACGGAAAGCCAGCGCCAGAAGGTCAACCGAGTGGAGGAAGCATGAGATCGACCCGCGTATTGCTCGCCGGATGCGGAAACATGGGTTACGCCATGCTTTCGGGCTGGATCAAATCGGGCAAGCTCGATGCGGCGCAGGCCTTCGTGGTCGAGCCCAACGCCACGCTGCGCGAGCGCGCCGCAAGCCTTGGCGCCAGCGTGTCGGCAAGCGCCGAAGAGATCCCGGCCAGCGTGTCGCCCGACGTGATCGTCGTCGCGGTCAAGCCGCAGGTGATCCGCGAGGTTGTCGCCGGTTACAGGAGGTATGCCGGCACTGCGACGTTTCTCAGCATCGCGGCAGGCACCGGCATCGCGACGCTGGAGGAGATTCTGGGGCGCGACGCTGCGCTGATGCGCTGCATGCCCAACACGCCGGCGGCCATCGGCAAGGGCATGATGGTGACGTTCGCCAACGGCAATGTCTCGGACAAGACGAAAGCCTTCGTCGGCGACTTATTGGCGGCAAGCGGCGAAGTGGCGACGATCGACGACGAAAGCCTGATGGACGCGGTGACGGCGGTTTCCGGATCGGGCCCCGCCTATGTGTTCCACTTCATCGAATGCCTGACCGAGGCGGGGCAACGGGCCGGCCTGCCCCCCGAAACCGCCAGGCTGCTGGCCATGCAGACCGTCTATGGCGCGGCCGCGCTGGCCGCAACGAGCGGAGAGGACCCCGGTGTGCTGCGGCAGCAGGTGACCAGCCCGAACGGCACAACAGCGGCCGCACTGGCCGTATTGATGGGCGGGGACCGGCTGAAACTGCTGCTTGGCGAGGCCGTCGAGGCGGCGCGCGCAAGGTCGGCCGAACTGGGCAAATAGGGCCCTTCAAGCCATTCGACGGAAGCGCAAGCGCCGGCGGAGAGAATTCGCTAAATATCTATTCAAGATTATCAGATTTGCGCAGCTATTCCTTTACGGGATTAACCATGGTGCAATGATTCCATTGAACAAATGCAGTCAGCACCAAGATAATGTAGTATCTGGCGAAGACTCCAGAACCCGTCCCGCGCACCGCTTGCGGGCAATAACCGACCCGTGAGTTGCATTTGGAAACGCCTCAAGAATACGCAATGGCGACATGGCCGACCAGCCTTCTCGGCGGGTTGCCGATCGCCCAGACCGACATGAAGACGTCGGCGCAAGGCTTCGTCCAGCACGCCGTCGAAAGCCGCGGGCTGAAAAGGCGAGCCTTCTATTCGACCTCGGCCAACGGCCAGGTGCTGGCGCTGTGCGACAAGGACCAGGCGTTTCGGACGCTGATGCTGAAAGCTGACCAGATTCATGCCGACGGCATGCCGATGGTGCTGTTTTCACGGCTGTTTTCCAAGCGTCCATTGTCAGAAAGGGTGGCCACGACCGATCTGGTGCACGAGGTTGCGCGGCTCGCCGAAGACCGAGGCGTGTCCTTCTATTTTCTTGGCGCCAGCGAAGAGGTCAACGCAAAGGCCGTCGAGACAATGCAGCAGACCTATCCGAAACTGGCGTTCGCCGGTCGCCGCAACGGCTATTTCAGCCCCGACGAGGAAGATGCTGTCGTTGCCGAGATCAATGAAGCAAGACCGGACATTCTGTGGATCGGGCTGGGTGTGCCGCTCGAGCAGCAGTTCATCGCGCGCAATATCGACCGGCTGACCGGCGTTGGCGTGGTGAAGACTTCTGGCGGGCTGTTCGATTTCATCTCGGGGAAGAGTTCGCGCGCGCCGCAATGGATGCAGGATGCGGGCCTCGAATGGATGTATCGAGTCAGCCGTGAACCGCGCCGGCTGGGCATGCGCTACCTGACCACCAATCCCAAGGCCATAGGGGCGCTCATCCGCCACTCGGCCTGAGCGGCGAGGCGACCTTGCAGACGCCACAGTCCAGATTCGCCGGATGGCCGGTCGTGGCCGCCTTGTGTATCGCCGCCGCCATCACGTTATCGGACCCTGCCCTCGCGGAATCCGAAGACCGGCAGGCCTGCGCCGTGCAGGAAGGCTTCGCCAATGCCGGACTGATTGCCGCCATGCGGCGCGGCGTCAACCTGCCGGGCTGGGACAAGGCTGACGCGAGCCAGCGGCCCAGCCTCGTTCAACTGTCAGCACTGCGCGACGATGGCTTCACCCATATCAGGCTGCCGCTCGACGAACGGCAATTGTCGGGCACGCGGCGCGACGCGTATCTCGACGCGGTGTTCGAACAGGTGATCTTCCTGCTCAGCCTCGACTATGCGGTGTCGCTCGATCTCCATGCCGGCGACGCCATCGGGCAACTGTTCGAGCGCGACCCGGACGCCGCGGAAGCCCATCTCCTGGATTTATGGCGCGCGATCGCTGCCCGCATTAGGTCGATCGACCCGCAGAAACTCGCGATCGAACTGCTGAACGAACCGCAAACCGAGTCCGCCACGTGGTGGAATGCCGCGGGCAGGCTGGTGGCGAAACTGCGGACAATCCTGCCCAGGCACACGATCATTGTCGGGCCGGCGGGACCGCAGCGGCACGAGGCACTGGCCGGCCTCGAGCCGCTCGGCGACGACAACGTCATCTACGCCGTTCACTACTATGATCCGTTCGCCTTTACGCATCAGGGCGCCGACTGGGGCGGTGCAGACGATCCGATCCGCTACCTCAAGGATCTGCCGTTTCCCGCGACGCTGTCGGATCCGGCCATCCGCGACAGAATTGCCGCGCTGGAGGCCGCAGGGCATGGGCGAGCCGCGACCGTGCTGGGCCAGGCGCTCGACGCGCCATGGAACGAACGGGCGATGACGCCGGCCTTCGACATGATGCGCGACTGGAGCGTTCGTCATTCGAGGCCGGTGATCGTCAACGAGTTCGGCGTGCTTTCGCATTTCGCACCGCGCGGGGCGCGGCTCGACTGGCTGGCGGCGGTGCGCCGGCAGGCGGAATTGCGCTGCATCGGCTGGGCACACTGGGATTTTCAGGACGGGTTCGGGCTGATCGACCCGCAAACCGGGATGCCGGATCCCGGCATCATGTGGGCGCTCGTTGCAGATGGCGGCTAGAGCGCTTCAAGGTTAGATTGA
>JBKJRE010000381.1:0-9768 GCA_046594775.1 Rhizobiaceae bacterium
GGCGAGATGCAGCGCGTCGCCATCGGCCGGGCGCTGGTTCGCAAGCCCGCCATCTACCTGATGGACGAGCCGCTCTCGTCGCTCGACGCCAAGCTGCGCGCCGAACTGCGGCTCGAACTGAAGCGCATCCAGGCCGAGCTCGGCTCCACCGTGCTTTACGTGACGCACGATCAGATCGAGGCGATGACCATGGCCGACCGTATCGGCATCCTGGCCGACGGCGTGATGGTGCAGATCGGCTCGCCCCGGACCATCTACATGGAGCCGGCCAACCTGCATGTCGCGGCGCGCCTCGGCCAGCCGGCGATCAACCTGATCCCGGTCGGCCTGCTTCCGGATGCGGCGGTGCCTGCCGGCACGAAAACCATCGGGGCGCGCACCGAACACCTGACCATCCAGAAATCCGCCAACGGCCATGCCGACGGAACGATCGACTGGGTCGAGCATCTCGGCGACCAGAACCACCTGCATCTTACGGTGCAGGACCGCAAGCTGATCACGCTCACCGATACCGACACGCCGTTCCGCAAGGGCGACGCGGTCACCGTGCGCTACCGCGCGCCGCTGTTCTTCGACGGCGCCGGCAACAGGATTTCGGGGTAGGGGGATGGAACCGCATCTGACCATACTCGATTTATCGGCCTTGCGGTCGTTCTCGACCCCTCACCCGGCATGCGTCGAGGATTTCAATCGTGACTGAAACTATTACCGATATTTCTTCCCTCATCACGGCCTGCGCCGACACGATCGCGGCCCATGCCGACGAACTGACGGCGCTCGATCAGGCCATCGGCGATGGCGACCATGGGCTCAACATGAAGCGTGGCTTCGAGGCGCTGCGGACCGATGCGGCGCAGTTCGCCGCCAAGCCGCTGCCGGACGCGCTGAAAGCCATCGGCACCAAGCTGGTGATGACCGTCGGCGGCGCTTCGGGGCCGCTGTTCGGCACCTTCTTCATGGCGCTTGGCAAGGAACTGCCAGCCGATTTTGGCCGCGCCGGGTTCAATGCAGCTTTCGCCAGGGCGGTCGACGCAGTGGCGGCGCGAGGCAAATCGCAGGCCGGCCAGAAGACCATGCTTGACGTGCTTTATCCGGTGTCGGAAGCGCTGGCATCGGGCGCTTCGCCAACCGACATCGCGGTAGCCGCCGACAAGGCAGCCGAAAATACCTTGCCGTTGAAAGCGACTCGCGGACGCGCCTCGTTTCTCGGCGACCGCTCGATCGGGCATATGGATGCCGGGGCGCGTTCCTCGGCGCTGTTGATTCGCGCGGTCGCGGAAGTTTTTGGGAGAACTTCATGAGCAATGTCGGCATCGTCATCGTATCGCATTCGCCGCTGGTCGCCGAAGGCACCGCCGACATGGTGCGCCAGATGGTCGGCGACGAGGTGCCGCTGTCCTGGTGCGGCGGCAATTCCGAAGGCGGATTGGGCACGCAGGTCGGCTCCATCATGGACGCCATCGAGGAGGCATGGTCCGACGCGGGGGTCGCCATCCTTGTCGACCTTGGCGGCGCCGAGACCAACAGTGAAATGGCGATCGAGATGATTGGGGAGCCGCGCTCGGGCAAGATCGTCATCTGCAACGCGCCGGTTGTGGAAGGAGCGGTGATGGCCGCGACCGAAGCCTCGGGCGGCGCCACGCTCAAGCAGGTGGTGGCGACGGCGCAGGAACTGTCGCCTGCCTGATTGGAACTTTAGGGACTGAAAGTCGCCGTCTACGGCGACCTGGAACACTGGAAGCAAGCATGTCGTCAAACGTCGAAGCAACCGTTCTGATCACCCATGAAGTCGGGCTGCACGCGCGCCCGTCGGTCAAGTTCACCAAGCTCGCCAAGACGTTCGCGTCCAAAGTGGAGGTCGCGCTTGCCGCCGAGGGACCGTGGTTCGACGCCAAGAGCATCGTCAAGGTCATGGCGGCAAAGGCTCCCAAGGGCACGCTGCTCTTTCTGCGCGGCGAAGGAGAGGGCGCCGCCGAGGCGGTCGCTGCCCTTAAAGCCCTTGTCGAGCGCGATTTCGACGAGGACGGCGCGCATGCCCGGACCGCATGAACTGAAGGGCATTTCCGCCTCGCAAGGCTATGCCGAGGGGCCGGTCTTCGATCTCGACCGGCCACTTGCCGCCTACACTGCCAAGGGGTCTCCCGAGGCGGAGAAGGCAGCCCTGTCGGCCGCGGTCGCCACGGCCAGCGAAAGCCTTGCCGAACTCATCGCAGCGGCAGAGGGCGAAGCCGGCGACATTCTGGAATTCCAGCTGGCAATGATCGAGGATGACGCGCTGACCGGTCCGGCCTTCGCTGCCATTGCGGAAGGGTCAGGGGCCGATGCCGCCTGGAAGACGGCGCTCGACGCCGAACTCACCGGCTACGAGACGTCGCACGAAGAGTATTTTCGGGCTCGCGCCGCCGATATCCGCGATATTCGCGACCAGGTGTTGCGCGCCCTCGTAACCGGCGCCAGCACGTCTGCGCCGGCCGGCGCCATCCTTTTCGGCAGCGACATCGGACCGACCCGCTTTCTGCAGACCGACTGGTCGCTTGGCGGCGGCATCGCGCTGAAAGCGGGCAGTTCGGCCAGCCATGTCGCGATGCTGGCGCGCTCGCGCGGTGTGCCCATGGCGGTGGGCCTCGGCGATGCAGCCAACGGAGTTTCCGGCAACGCGCTGCTCGACGCCGAACATGGCACGATCATTTTTGCCCCGTCTGCGGACGAGCTTGCCCGGTTCCATGCTTCCTCTTCTGCCTTCGCGGCGAAGCGGGAGAACGCCCGCGACTTTCTCGGCAAGCAGGCGGTCACGAAGTCCGGCACGCGGGTAGGGGTGCAGGTCAATATAGCCGATCCCTCGGATGTCGATCACATCGACATTGCGACATGCGACGGCGTCGGGCTGATGCGCACCGAGTTTTTATTCGGCAGGAAGCTGCCGGGCGAGGAGACGCAATACGCCGCCTATCGCAAGGTGCTCGAATGGGCATCCGGCAAGCCGGTGACCATCCGCACCGTCGATGCCGGCGGCGACAAGCCGGTGCCCGACTTCACCGTCGAGGAAACCAATCCCTTTCTCGGCCTGCGCGGCATCAGGCTTTCGCTGGCGCGCCCGGAGATCTTTCGCGTCCAGATCAGGGCCTTGCTGCGCGCTGCCGTCCACGGCAACCTCAAGGTCATGTTGCCGATGATCGCCGTGCCGGAAGAATATGCACGCTCTGCCGCAATGTTCGCCGAGGAAGCGGCTGCCCTCGCGGCTGCCGATGTGGATCACGCCATGCCGCCGCTCGGCATCATGGTCGAGGTGCCGTCGGTCGCCATCGCGCCTGAACTGTTTTCCGGCGTCGCGTTCTTCTCCATCGGATCCAACGATCTCACCCAATATGTCATGGCGGCGGCGCGCGACAATGGCACGCTGGCGGCGTTGAATTCAGTGCGCAATCCGGCGGTGCTCCGGCTGATCGGGCAGGTTGCGGCCTTCGGCAAGGACAATGGCATTTCCGTCAGCCTGTGCGGCGATGCCGGCGGCGATCCCGCCGCTATTCCCGCGCTGCTTGAAGCCGGTCTGCGCGATCTGTCGGTAGTGCCGGCGCAACTGGCCATGGCCAAGGCCGCCATCGCCGAGGTCGAGGTCTAGACGTGGGCGAGTCCGACAATGAGGACGCGATCCGCGCCTACAAGACCATCCTGTCGGCCGTCATCGACCAGCGGCCGTCCGGCATGCGGCTGCGGCTGGCCGATGCGCTGGGAAAACACCGCAGTTTCGTGACGCAGATCTGCAGTCCGTCTTACACGATGGCCATCCCGTCAAAGCATCTGCCGCAGATCTTTTCGGTCTGCCATTTCAGCACTGCAGAGCGCGATCAGTTCCTCGCCGCCTATCATCAGGCGCATCCCGGTAAAAATCCGGGGGTTGCCGGCCTCCGCAAGACACGGCATCTGTCGCTCACCGTGCCGGATCTCGGCGATGACAAGCAGAACGCCGCGCTCGACCGCGCCGTCAACGACTTTATCCAGCGTGTCACCAGCATAACCGGCAAGAGCAGCTAGCGGGCTCAGCGCCATGGGAGGATCTTCTATGAAAAAATTCATCAACGCCGTCGATGATGTGCTGACCGAGAGCCTCGACGGCTTTGCCGCGGCGCATGCCGACATCCTGGTGCTCGGAGGCGGGCACAAATTCATCCAGCGCAAGGACCTCAAGCAGGGCAAGGTCGCGTTGATCTCGGGCGGCGGCTCGGGCCATGAGCCGCTGCATGGCGGACTGGTCGGCCACGGCATGCTCGATGCCGCCTGTCCCGGCCAGATTTTCACCTCGCCGACGCCCGACCAGATGCTTGAGGCGGCTGAGGCGGTGAATACCGGCGCCGGGGTGCTGTTCATCGTCAAGAACTACGAAGGCGACGTGATGAACTTCGAGATGGCAGCCGAAATGGCCGACGGCACGCTGAGCGTCATCACCAATGACGACGTGGCGGTCGAGGATTCGCTCTACACCACCGGGCGGCGCGGCGTTGCCGGCACACTGGTGGTCGAAAAGATCGTCGGCGCGGCGGCCGAGGCAGGCATGGCGCTGGCCGATCTCAAGGCGCTCGGCGACCGCGTCAACAAGGCGACGCGCTCGATGGGCGTGGCTCTGACCAGCTGCACCGTGCCCGCCGCAGGCAAGCCGAATTTCGAGATTGCCGGGGACGAGATGGAATTCGGCGTCGGCATCCACGGCGAGCCCGGCCGCCGCCGCGCCAGGCTTGAGCCGGCCGATGCGATTGCCGAAGAGATCTGTTCGGCGATCGCCGGCGACCTCGGCAGCGCCGCAAAGGGCAGGGCGTTGCTCTTCATCAACGGCTTCGGCGGCACGCCGCTGGTGGAGCTCTATCTGATGTACAACAGCGCCCGCAAATTCTTCGCCGAGCATGGCGTCACCGTTGCCCGTTCGCTGGTCGGCTCCTACGTCACCTCGCTCGACATGGCCGACTGCTCGATCACGCTGACAATGCTCGACGCGGAAATGGAAAAATACTGGGACGCGCCGGTCCACACCGCCGCGCTGCGCTGGGGGATGTAGGGGCAAATAGCTGGCCTCATCATCCCGGGCGAGCCAACCCGCCTTCGCCATTCCGGGCGAGCGAGCGCAGCGAGTGAAGAACCGGGATCCATTGGCCGCATCATCGTCGAGCACGGCCCGGTCCTCGCGAATTCCTCGGTGCCGCCGCACTGCTTTAAGGTCCCACTGCGCCCTCCACCCGGCCGCGCCAACTCAATGGGTCCCGGATACCTCCGCTTCGCTCCGGTTCCGGGATGACGAGGGTGGTGCTCGGCAATTCCGGCACGAGCAGGGTTCGCAATTGCCAATCTCGGCACTTCACCGGTTCAAAACTTCATACAAATCGTCCCAGCCTGGGTTCATCGCTTCGATCAGTTCGAGCTTCCATTTCCGGCGCCATTTCTTGATGCGCTTTTCGTCAACGATCGCGTCGCCAATGTCGACATAGTCCCGATACCAGACCAGCCTCTTGACCCCATATTTCTTCGTGAAGCCGCCGGTCAGCTCTTCCCGATGCTCCCAGATACGACGCTCGAGATCGGCCGTCACACCCGTGTAGAGCGTGCCATTCTTGCGCGACGCCAAGATGTAGACGCAGCCAGCCATCCGGCCATTTCATCGGAATTGGATACTATCCGCAAGCCAGTCGGCCATCCCGCGATACCCACGAACCGCGTCATCACGGGCGAGCCAACCCGCCTTCGCCATTCCGGGCGAGACCATCTGCCTTCGTCATCCCGGGCGAGCGAGCGCAGCGAGTGAAGAACCGGGATCCATTGGCCGCATCATCGTCGAGCACGGCCCGGTCCTCGCGAATTCCTTGGTGCCGCCGCACTGCATTAAGGTCCCACTGCGCCCTCCACCCGGCCGCGCCAACTCAATGGGTCCCGGATACCTCCGCTTCGCTCCGGTTCCGGGATGACGCAGGCGTGGGAAGCTCGGTTCCGGGATGACGAGGGTGTTGGAAGATCTGTTCCGGGATGAGCAAACGGTCCTACCCCTCCGAAACCCCCGCCTCTTCAAAGCTCGACATGCCGGCGTGGCAGGCCAGCGCCGCGCGCACGATATTGATCGCCAACGCCGCGCCGGACCCTTCGCCAAGCCGCATGCCGAGATCGAACAGCGGCGCAAGCTCAAGCGCCTTCAGCAGGTTGCGGTGGCCCGATTCGGCCGAGACATGGGCGGCGAGCACGTGGTCGAGCCCGGTCGGGTCGAGTTTCTTGAGCGGCGCCATGGCCGCGGTGCAGACAAAGCCGTCGAGCAGCACCGGCACGTTCCGGTGGCGGGCGGCGAGCGTCGCGCCGAGAATCGCCGCCAGTTCGCGGCCGCCGAGGGCCGCTGCGATCCTGAGCGGATCGCCGAGCGCGTCGTCGTGGCGCGCCAGGCCCTTGTCGATGGCCGCCGCCTTGCGCTTCAGGCCGTCGTCGTCGACGCCGGTGCCGCGCCCGACCCAGCCCGCCGTATCGCCACCGAACAGCGCCGCGGCAAGAGCCGCCGCGGTTGTGGTATTGCCGATGCCCATTTCGCCGAAGCAGATCAGGTCGGTGTCCTTGCCAACTGAATCATAGCCGGCCGACACGGCGGCGAGGAAATCCGCCTCGCTCATCGCGACGGTTTGCGTGAAATCGGCGGTCGGCCGCTCGACCTCGAGCGGCACGACCGATAGTTCCGCACCCGCCGCGCGCGCCAGCTGGTTGATCGCCGCGCCGCCGGCCGAGAAATTCGCCACCATCTGGTGCGTCACCTCGGCTGGAAAGGCCGACACGCCCTGCGCCGTCACGCCATGCGAGCCGGCAAAGACCACCACCTGAACCCTGTCGAGCTTCGGCATGTCTCGGCCCTGCCAGCGCGCCAGCCAGGCGGCGATTTCCTCCAGCTTGCCGAGACTGCCCTGCGGCTTGGTCAGCGTGTCCTGGCGACGCGCCACCGTCAGGGCCGCGCTATCGCTGCCGGCGGGCAGGTTTTGGCAGGCGGCGCGCAATTCGTCGAGGGATTTGAAGGTCATGGAATAGAACTCTCCGGAAATGAGTCAGGATAAAATGGTGGAAGCGGTGACGAGAACGGCGATTTCGCCGGCCTGCTGCAGCGCGCCGGCCGTGTCGCCGGTGTGGCCGCCGATCTGGTTCAGGCAGGCGAGCCGGAACAGCCAGAACAGGATGGCGAGAAGCACCGCCGCAAGGAGCGCGCCGGACAGCCCGAGGCAGAAGAGCAGCGCCACGCCGCCGATTGCCGCTGCGACCACGGCCGTAGCGCGCGAAACCGTACCGGCCCCGGCCGCCAGCCCATCGGTTCGCGCGGGAGGCGTCAGATGCATGAAGCCCGGCAGCAGGGCGCGTGAGGCGAGGTGGGCTGCGATGAGACCGGCAAACACCCCGCCCCCGCTGCCAAGATCCGACAGCGCGCTCCAGCGGATCAGGACCGACATCACCAGCGCCGCCGCGCCATAGGCGCCGATGCGGCTGTCGCGCATGATTTCCAGCTTGCGCTCGGGCGTCCTGCCGCCGCCGAACCCGTCGGCGACGTCCGACAGCCCGTCCTCGTGCAGGCAGCCGGTGGCGAGCATCGAGGCGGCGAGCGCCAGCGCGGCCGCGACATTCGCCGAAAGCCCCGCCATTTCCGCCACGGCAAAAGCCACGCCCGCGATCAGTGCGACGACAAGCCCCGCGAGCGGTGCGGCCCAGATCGCTTGCGCCAGCGTGCGGGGCCCGAAATCGAATTGCGGCAGCGGCAGCCGCGTGAAGAAGACGAGGGCAAGCGCCATGTCCTGCATGAGCTGGCGAAGCGGCGGCAGGGTCATGGCTTAGCCCTCGCGATGGCGTGGAAAAAGGCGCCGGAGACATTGCCGCGCCGGCCGCCCGAGGCTGGCAGCGGATTGCCGAGACCGTCGGCGAGATCGGCGAAGGCCTCGTCGGGACCGGCCTCGGTCATCTGCGCGTAATGGAACTCATGGCCGCGCACCACGCTGCCGGCCTGGCCGAGCGGCCCGTCGGCGCGCAGCGTCGCCTGCCGGTAGCCGAGATTCATCTTGCGCCTGGCAAAGCTCGTCGAATGGCCGAGCAGGCCGAGCATGGCGTGGCTCGCGCCGTCGGCATCCGTCAGGCTCTCGCCCAGCGTCATGAAGCCGCCGCACTCGCCATGGACCGGCTTCGTTTCGGCAAAGTTCCTGACACCTGCGCGAAAAGTCGACGCCGCAGCGAGTTGCGCCGCATGCAGTTCCGGGTAGCCGCCGGGCAGCCAGCAGACATCGCAATCGTCCGGCGGTGCCTGGTCGGCGAGCGGCGAAAACGGCACGATTTCCGCACCCGCCGCGCGCCAGGTCAGCGCGTGATGCGGGTAGAGGAAGGTGAAGGCGGCGTCGGAGGCGAGCGCGATGCGCTGGCCGGGCGGCGGCAGCGCATCGGCGAAATCCACCTGCGGCGGCTCAAGCGGGGCTGCCAGCGCGAGAATGGCGTCGATGTCGAGCGAGGCTTCGACCATGTCGCCCAGCCGGTCGAGATGCTTTTGCAGATCGGCATGCTCGCCGGCCTGCACCAGCCCGAGATGGCGCTCGGGCAGCGACAGCGTCGGGTCGCGCAGGATGCCGCCGACCACCGGCAGGCCGAGCGCTTCGATGGCCTCGCCGGCAAGCTTGCGATGCCGCTCACTGCCCAGACGGTTGAGCACCACGCCAGCAATCCGCACATCCGGATCATAGACCGCAAAGCCCTTGGCGACGGCCGCCGCCGTTTGCGATTGCCCCGACACGTCCAAGACCAGCAGCACCGGCAGGCCGTAGAGCCGCGCCAGATCTGCCGCAGCGCCGGTGCGGCCCGGTCCCGCCGGAATGCCGTCGAACAGCCCCATGGCGCTTTCGATGACGACGATATCCGTATCTGTCGCCGCTTCCGCCGCCAGCGCGCCGAGCAGGCCGGGCGCCATCGCCCAGCTGTCGAGATTGACGCCGGGCAGGCCGGTCGCCGCCGCGTGGAAGCCGGGGTCGATATAGTCCGGTCCCGATTTCGCGCCGCGCGCCCGCAAACCCCGTCGCGCCAGCGCGCGCAGCAGGCCGATGGTCACCGACGTCTTGCCGGAGCCCGAGCGCGGCGCGCCGATGATGATGGCGCGGGCGGTCATTCGTGCCCCCGCAGATGTTCGCGCTTGGCGACGATGTGGCCCACCACGATCAGCGCCGGCGACACGATTTTCTCGCGCGCCGCCGCCTCGACCAGCGTGCCGAGCGTCGCCACCACGGTGCGCTCATGCGCATGCGTGGCATTCTCGATCATCGCCGCCGGCGTGTCATGTGCGAGCCCGCCCGACATCAGGCTCTCGACCGTCTTCGTCATATGCGTCAGGCCCATGTAGATGACGATCGGCTGGCCGGTGCGGGCAAGCGCTGCCCAGTCTGGGCGGTCGTCGCTGGTCGCGGCAAAGCCGGTGGCGAGGATGATCGCGCCATTGACGCCGCGCATCGTCGCCGGAATGCCTGCTGCCGTCAGGCCGCCAAAGGCCGATGTGATGCCGGGCAGCACCCGGTAGGGGATGTTTTCGGCGACCAGCGCCAGCGCCTCCTCGGCGCCGCGCGCGAAAACGAAGGGGTGACCGCCCTTCAGCCGCACCACCTTGCGGCCCTCCTTGGCCAGCTTCACCAGAATGGCGTTGATTTCGTGCTGCGGTATCGACAGCCGGCCGCCACGCTTGCCGACATAGAATTTCTCGGCCTGCTCTGCCACGGCGATGATCTCGTCCGACACCAGCGCATC
>JBKJRE010000258.1:0-8633 GCA_046594775.1 Rhizobiaceae bacterium
GGTTCGGGATGTTCCGGTGGATTTCGCCTCTGCTCGACGCATGGGTTCGGGTCCGACAGACCCGCAGCAGGTATCCGGCCAGCTAGGCCGGCACCATAACAAGGAGTTCAGGGCGTAATGGCAACCACCCCCCAGCAGAAGAAGTCGGCAACGCGTCACGGTTTCAAGACCGGCGAATACATCGTCTATCCGGCGCATGGCGTCGGACAGATCGTGTCCATCGACGAGCAGGAAGTCGCGGGCCACAAGCTGGAGCTTTTCGTCATCGATTTCCAGAAAGACAAGATGCGCTTGAAGGTGCCCGTCGCCAAGGCGACAGCCATCGGCATGCGCAAACTTTCCGAGGAAGATTATGTGGAGCGCGCCCTTAAGGTCGTCCAGGGCCGCGCCCGCGTCAAGCGAACCATGTGGTCGCGCCGCGCGCAGGAATATGACGCCAAGATCAATTCGGGAGATCTGATCTCGATTGCTGAAGTCGTGCGCGATCTTTTCCGTGCCGATAATCAGCCGGAGCAGTCTTATTCGGAACGCCAGCTTTATGAGGCTGCTCTCGACCGGATGGCGCGTGAAATCGCCGCCGTCAACCGGATGTCGGAAACCGAAGCAGTGCGTCTGATCGAGGTCAATCTGGCTAAGGGTCCGAAGCGCGGCGCCAAGGCCGACAATGAGGAAGCCGAGCAGGCCGATCCGGAGCAGGAAAAGGCCGCCTGATACGCTTCGCAATTCTGCTCGCACGTCAAAAACCCGGTCGCCTCGACCGGGTTTTTTATTGTCTTGGCCGTCCATTCGGGAACTTATTTGCCCAGACAACGTTTTTTCTCTTTTGCGCGCTGTCTTGCCAAGCGTCAGGCGAGGCAGCCTCATGCATGGGAGTGTTGCGTGGCCCAGTCCAATGATAGTGATCGCACGCTGATGCGGGCAGCTATGAAGGCGCCCTATCTGGAACGCTCGCAGGAGCACAGCCTAGCCGTCCGGTGGAAGGAAACGCAGGACCAGCAGGCGCTGCACGAAATCACCATCGCCCATATGCGTCTGGTTATCTCCATGGCGTCGAAATTTCGGCATTTCGGTCTCTCGATGGGTGACTTGATCCAGGAGGGGCATGTCGGGTTGCTTGAGGCCGCTGCTCGATTCGAACCCAGTCGCGAGGTTCGATTCTCCACCTACGCCACATGGTGGATTCGGGCCTCGATGCAGGATTATGTTCTGCGCAACTGGTCGATCGTCAGAGGCGGAACCAGTTCGGCCCAGAAGGCCCTGTTCTTCAACTTGCGACGTTTGAGAGCGCGTCTTTCTCAAGGGTCCGAGACATTGACGAACTTTGCCATCCACAAGGAGATATCCGCTGCTCTTGGGGTTTCCGAACATGATGTGGCGCTGATGGACTCTCGGCTTTCAGGGATGGATATGTCCCTCAACGCTCCCCTTGCAGGCGGCGACGGCGACAGCAATGCAGAGCGGTCCGATTTTCTTGTTGCCGACGGGCCGCTGCCCGATGAGCTGGTTGCCGACACGATCGACGACGAACGGCGCAGCATTTGGCTAAGGCAAGCGCTCGGCGTCTTGAACGAGCGAGAAATAATGATCATTCAGCAGCGTCGCCTCAGAGAGGACCGAGCGACCCTTGAGGAACTGGGCGACGCGCTCGGAATCTCCAAGGAGCGCGTTCGTCAGATCGAAACGCGTGCACTTGAGAAGTTGAAAACGGCTCTGGTCAGACAGGATCCTGGCATGATTTCGGCGTCTGGCTGAATTCGACACTATTGATCTGTAACGATCTTGACGCTGTCTCCAGCTGAAACCGAAGCGCCCGCAGGCAACGCGTTCAGCACGCGAAACAACTCGAGCTGGCGATCCACGCCAACCATGGTCGCTGCGATCGCTCCGGTCGTCTGGCCGGGCTTGACCGTGATGATTCGAATCCGGAGCGGCTTCAGGGCGGCCTTTTCACGCGCAGTGAGCAACTGGAAACTGCCACTTACGGTTTGAGCGACCGGGTCAAGCGACAGGCTCGCGACAGGCGCGGCGGTAAGAAGGCGGTAAACCTGGTCGCCGGCCCGCACGACGGTAATGTCGAACTGCCAGCCTTCTGCGGCCGCGCGTGCGCTGGCCGCTTCATTGCCGTTGATCATCTTGGCCTGGACACTCGAATCCTGCAATCCGGCAACCCATCCACTTCGGATGTAGTCCGTGAGCTTGGTACGCTTGTCGACGGCGACGCCGTCGAAGCGGATCGCCATGTCCCCGGGTCCAGTCGCGGTGACAGCTGCTGCCGAATTGTCGATGATAAACCCGTCCGGCACCGAGAACGACACGCCAAGGCGCGGGTGCATGAAGGTGTTGCCGCGAACATAACCCTCGTCCGGCGAGTCGCCGTAAAGCAGTCCGTCAATACCCGCCAGGTAGGAGTCCCGATCACGCGCACCAGCGGTTCCGAACTGGAGGGCATGGCGCTGTGCCAGCTCAATCCTTTGTGGCGCATTGGGATGGCTGGCCAGAAAGTCGAGACTGGGGTCCGTCGCACCGCTGACCGAGCGGAAATCCGTATAGGCCGACATGGACTGCAGAAAGCGCGAGGCAGCCTTGGCGTCAAAGCCCGCCTGCCCGCTCGCCTTGATGCCGATCGCGTCCGCTTCAAGCTCCTGATTGCGCGAAAACTGGGCAAGCCGCAGCTTGCCGCGGATCAGCGCAACATTTCCGGAAGGATTGCCGCCAAGCACATCCTTGACCACCTTGGTGGCGAGCACTTCCTCGGCTTCCTTCTGCTGCCGCTGCAGTCCGTGATTTGCGGTCACATGACCCATTTCATGCGCAATGACGGCGGCGAGCTCGGCTGAGTCATTGGCCAGCGCAAGCAACCCGCGCGTTATATAGAGATAGCCGCCCGGCAGAGCGAATGCGTTCACGTTGGGCGAATTGAGGATGGTGATCCTGTAGGCCTGTGCTGGATTTTCGGAAACGGTTGTGAGGCTGCCGACCACCTTGGCCACCATGCGCTCGAGCTTCGGGTCCGGATACTCGCCACCATACGTCGCAAGGATGCGCGGATGTTGGCTCTTTGCAAGTTCAGCAAGGCGGTTGTTTCTGGAAACCGAATCGACGGTCACCGGGTTTTCGGAAGGGCGGAACGCCGATTCCTTGACGTCGCCGCTCGAAAGGCTCGACAAGGACTGGCAACTCGCGACAAGGATCGATAGCCCCGCAACGCCCGCAAGGCGGGCTGACAGGTTCAACAGCCGGTTGGATCCGAAAAGAGACAGGTTGAACGACAGGTCGGCTTCCTTTTCAAGTCCTTGGCCGTGAGTCGAGGAACGTGCTCCGGCAGGCTTTGTTGCACACTCTACGCGCATTAGCAGCCTATTGACATATTGTGGCCGCACATGTTGCCGTTTGACCGCAAATTATGGCCGCTTCCGGGCAATTCATCGTGATAACGTCTTAGCCTGTCGATCCAATGTAGCGCTGGAAACCGACCGGACCGTCCTTGTCGAAAAATCCGGCAGAAGGTCCGGCTGCCGTGACGCTACCGTCCTCGATGAACACGATGCGCCCGGCGATCCGCTTGGCGTCTTCCGGCTGATGCGTGACAAGGAGGACCGTCATTCGCCGCTCCGCCTGAACGTCGGCGAGCAGATCCAGCATGTCGTGCCTCAGCGCCGGGCCGAGCGAGCCGAACGGCTCATCCAGCAGCAGAACCTGGCGGTCTCGAACCAGAGCACGCGCGAGTGCGACCCGCTGACGCTCACCGCCCGACAATTCGCGCGGCAGACGCCTTTCCTTTCCTGCGAGGCCAGTGCGAGCGAGAGCTTGCGAAACCGCCTCGCGATCATCCGGATCAAGACGAAGCGAAGGCGAACGGCCCAGTCCAACATTCTGCCCGACATCGAGATGCGCAAAAAGGTTGTTCTCCTGAAAGATCATGGACACCGGGCGTCTCGCCGGCGGGAGGTTCGTCACGTCTCTGCCGCCGACAAGGATGCGTCCGGATTTCGGTACCTCGAAGCCCGCTACAAGGTTGAGCAGCGTCGATTTTCCGGATCCGCTTGGACCCATCACGGCTGTGATGGTCGACGGCATGAACTCGGCATCGAACTGCATGTCCGCGCCGCCATAGGTGAAGGCCGCGTTCTCCACGCGAACGGTCGAACCGGGTTCATGCTGCAGGGATGCCGTCACGCTGCCGTCTCCCTGCCCAAGCGATCAGCCACCAGGATCAGCGCCAGGCACAACAGACCGAGAAGGAGGGCGATGCCGGCGGCGTCGTCCGTGCGGTAACTGCCCATGCGCGACAAAAGAAGATAGGGCAGCGTCTGGACCGTATCGCTGCCGAACAGCGCGATGACACCGAGATCGCCCAAGGACAGCGCCATTGCAAAGGCGAAGCCGGTCATAGCCGGACGCCGCAAGACTGGCCAGTCTATAAGTCTGATACGGTTCCAGCCGGACATGCCAAGCTGCGCGCAAAGCCGGTCATTACGCTCGGCCGCAGCGTCATGCGCCGGTCGGATGGCCCTTATGGCAAAGGGCATCGCCATGATCGCGTTGACCGAAACCACCATCATCGGCGCAGCAGCAAAGACGAATTCGGAATGTCTCAGCAGCACGAACCATCCCGCACCGATTACAATCGGCGGAATGATGAGCACATAGCCGGCCCCGGCGCCGGCAGCCTGCTCGAGCCACGCCACGCCCGGTAGCCGTCTCGACCGCGACAGTTCCTGTCGAGCGGCGACCAGAGACAATGACAGCATGACGGCAAGGCAAGCCGATAGCGTGGCAAGAACGATGCTGGTTACCGCCGCTTTTTGAACCGCGCCGTCTGCGGCCAGTCTTGGCAGGTCGGCCCGCAGGCCTGCTGCAACAGTGGCCAGCAATGGACCGGCGACAAGCGCCAGAGCCGCCGCCACGAGTGCGGCGTTTGCCAGCGCTTCGCCGCGACCGACCTGGCCTTTACGCCGCCTGGAGACCGGTAGGTTGGTATCGATGGCAGTGTTTGCGCCGAGTTTGGCAAGAGCGACCAGAACGCCCACCGTCAGCGCAATCTGCACGACGGTAACAGTAACCGCTCTCGCCGGATCGAAGTCGAAGCGAAGCGCCTGATATATCGCCACCTCGAGTGTTGTCGCAGCGGGACCGCCGCCAAGCGTCAGCACGATGGTGAAGGAGGTTATGCACAGCATGAATATCAGTCCCGCCGTACCCGGCAGGCTGGCGCGGATGACCGGCCATTCGATCAGCCGCAGCGAGTCCCGCGCTCTCATGCCGAGCTGGCTCGCCAGCCGCCACTGATCCGGGGGCACCGTCTCCAGTGCCGCTAGAAACAGTCGCGTCGCCAGCGGCAGGTTGAAGAAGACATGCGCCACCAGAATGCCGGACAGCCCATAGATGCCGGGCCAAGTATGGCCAGTCAGCGCCGAGAGCGCCTCGGCGAAATAGCCTGCCCGGCCCAGCAGGGTCAGAATTCCGAGCGCTGCGACGATCGCGGGAAGAGCAAGCGGGAGCGCAAACAACCGCAAGACGATCTGCCGTCCCTTGAAGGCGGGATGGCGCGACAAGGCTCTCGCCACGAACGCCGCAGGGACGATCGACAGGACCGTTGAGAGAACGGCCTGCCAAAGCGTGAAGACGGCGACGCGAAAGAGATACGAATCGAGTGCTGCAACAGCACCGGAAAAATCGCTTGCGCCCTCGACCACCAATCCGAGGAACGCCCCGCCGACAACCAGAGCGATCGCCGCCAGCGCAAAAACGCCGGCGACGATCCGGGTATTCATGCGACCGGAAGAATGAACGGCCAAGACAGGTCCTATTTGCTCATTGCGGAGAGCCATTCATCGACCCAGGCTTTCCTGTTGGCCGCCACTTCGGCAGGATCGATCAGCAGCGTGGCCGCAGGCTGCACAAGCTTGCGGAAGGCCGGATTAAGCGCCTTGTCCGTTTTTGCAGCCGGAAACATCCAGTTGGTTTCCGGGATCACATCCTGAAATGCCGGGCTTGTCATGAAGCTCAGGAACTGCCGCGACAGCGGGTTAGTTGCTCCGTTCTTGGTGACACCCGCCACCTCGATCTGCAAATAATGCCCTTCCTCGAAGGAGGCCGCCTGATACCTTTCGGTCCCCTCGGCAACCATATGGTAGGCAGGCGAGGTGGTGTAGGAAAACACCATCGGGGCTTCGCCTTTGGTGAAAAGACCGTAGGCTTCGCTCCAGCCGGGCGTCACGGTCAGGACGCGCCGCTTCAGCTTCTCCCAGGCCTCCGGCGCCTTGTCGCCGTAAACCGCCTTGACCCACAGGACCAGACCAAGCCCTGGAGTGGACGTCCGCGGATCCTCCAGGATGATCTTCTCTTCAGGGTCGCCCTCGACCAGTTCCTTCAGGCTCTTCGGCGGAACAGCCAGCTTTTCGGTATCATAGACAACGGCAAAATGAGCATAATCGAAGGGTACGAACGTAACGTCGCTCCAGCCGCCGGGAACCTTCACGCCGGCAACATCGATCCCGGCCGGGGCGAACAGCCCGGTTGCCTTGGCGTCTTCGGTAAGGTTGGTGTCGAGGCCGAGCACGACATCGGCCTTTGTGGACGCGCCTTCCAACCTGACACGGTTAAGGAGCGCAACACCGTCCGCCACGGCGATGAATTCGAGATCGCAACCACATTCGGCTTCAAACGCCTTTTCAACCTGCGGACCGGGGCCCCACTCTGCGGTGAAGCTTTCATATGTATAAACAATCAGTCTTTCCTGCGCGTCGGCGACGCCGGTTGCACAAGCCAGGGACAAAATTATTACGGGAAACATACGCATCAGCGCCTCCTTCGTTTCGTTGAAAAGGAATTAAGGCGCATGTGAGCGTCTAATCCCTCCGCCGGTACAAACCGGATCAGGTTCAGCGGGTTGGCGGGTTTCCCCTTGCCTCTCAGCCGATCTGCGAAACCGCAGCCGGCACCCCGTTAGAGCGCCATTAGAAATAGGACCCGGATGCGGGTCATGCAAGCATTTGTTTGGCGTGGGCGTATTGGCCGCTTCCACAGGCGATGCGACGCGTGGTAAGGGCGTCGCCTATGAGCCGATTCATCATCCTGCTTGGCGGCAAGCTCGCCCGGACACCGCGCCTCGACGCGCAAATGGCTGGCGCGCGCATTATCGCCGCCGACGCGGGGATGAGACATGCGGCGATGCTGGGCGTGGTGCCCGAACTTTGGGTAGGTGATTTCGATTCCGAGCCAAGCGATCTGCCTGCCGAACTTGACGCTGTACCGAAGCTTCGCTTCGAGACAGACAAGGACAAGACAGACGGTGAACTGGGTGTCGCCGAAGCCATCTCGCGCGGGGCAACTTCGCTCGTGCTCGCCGGTGCTTTCGGCGGACCGCGCGCCGACCATGCCTTCCTCCACGCCGCGATGGCCATCCGCCGCGCCAAGGAAGGCTTGTCGGTTCTGGTCACAAGCGGCACACAGGAAGGCTCGCCTTTACTGCCCGGCTCCCGTGACTTCGATTTCGAAGATGGAACCCTGTTCAGCATTCTCGGCTTCTCGCACCTTTCCGGTCTGACCGTCATCGGCGCGAAATGGCCTCTCGATTCGGTCGAGGTTCCTTTTGGGTCATCACTGACGATTTCCAATGAAGTCCGCGGTGATCTTTGTATCTCGTTGGCCGTCGGCCGGGCGATGCTGCTTGCCCACCCCTATCCGGGCGAGGAATTCTAGGCCGCATGGCGCCACCCCTCCTGACGCTGGACGGCATCGTGCTGACCTTTGGCGGCACGCCTCTTCTCGACGGCGCTGAACTCCACGCCTCGGCCGGCGACCGCATCGCGCTGGTCGGCCGCAACGGATCGGGAAAGTCGACCCTGCTGAAAATCGCCGCCGGCCAGATTGAGCCGCAGAACGGCAAGATCTTTCGAAAGCCCTCGGCCACCATCCGCTATCTGCCGCAGGCGCCCGACATGGATGGCTTCGCCACAGTGCAGGCCTATGTCGAGTCCGGGCTCGGTCCTGCCGACGACCCACATCGCCCCACCTATCTGCTTCAGCACCTCGGCCTCACCGGACTGGAAGTGCCAGAGCAACTGTCGGGTGGCGAGGCGAGACGGGCGGCGCTGGCGCGCGTGATGGCGCCCGGACCAGACATCATGCTGCTCGACGAGCCAACCAACCATCTCGATCTGGCGACGATCGAATGGCTGGAAGACGAACTCGTACGTTCCTCCTCGGCACTGGTGGTGATCTCGCATGACCGGCGCTTTCTCGAGCGTGTAAGCCGCGCCACCGTCTGGCTCGACCGCGGCCGTACCCGCAGGCTGGACAAGGGATTTGCGCATTTCGAGGAATGGCGCGACACGACCCTCGAAGAGGAGGAGCGCGAGCAACACAAGCTCGGTCGCCAGATCGTGCGCGAGGAACACTGGCTGCGGTATGGCGTCACCGCAAGGCGCAAGCGCAACATGCGCCGGCTCGGCGAACTCCAGACAATGCGCAACCGGTTTCGCGGCCACCGCGGCGCTGAAGGTGTGGCGACAATCCTGGCGAGCGACTCTGCAGAATCCGGCAAGCTGGTGATCGAGGCCAAGAACATCGCCAAGAGCTTCGGCGAATTGGCTCTCGTCAAGGATTTTTCGACCCGCATTCAGCGGGGC
>JBKJRE010000575.1:0-9470 GCA_046594775.1 Rhizobiaceae bacterium
GTGGCCGAGGCCGTGAAACGTTCGATCGAACAGATCGACCGTGCGCGACTGGAGCCGGATAGGCGGCCGGGTCTTTCCGGTCTGAATGTAGCAAGGGCCTAGAGGACGCCGCAGGCCACTGGGATGGCCGGGCGGCATAAGGAGGGAGAAATGTCTTTATTTTCATTGTTGGCGCAGCATGCCGACATGGCCGTGCCCAATCTGCATGTCGCAGGTTCCATGGTCTCGGACGCTGCGTTGCATGGCAGGCTGGCGGTTGAGCATGCCTCGGACCACCTTGTCGTTCTGGCTCAGGCCGACAACGCGCCACTGACGGTCGAGCAGTTCAAGGAAAAGCTCAGTACAGTTCAGCAGGAGGAACAACTCGGCTGGCTCACCGCCATCGGCAAGTACTTCATCGGTATCTTCCAGAAGGGCGGCGAGGTTTTTGCCGGTTTCGTTGTCGGCATCATCCCGACGCTGGTAGTCCTGATGACCGCTTTCTACGCCATTACCGAACTGGTTGGCGAAGAGCGCGTGCACGGACTGGCGCGTAGCGCCGGCAGGATCGCGCTGACCCGGTACACATTGCTGCCGGTTCTCGCCGTGTTCTTTCTCACCAACCCGATGGCCTACACCTTCGGGTCGTTCCTCGACGAGAAATACAAGCCGGCCTTCTACGACGCGGCCGTCTCATACGTGCATCCGCCACTCGGTCTTTTTCCGCACATCAATCCTGGCGAGTATTTCGTCTGGGGCGGCATTCTTGTCGCGCTGCTGGAACTGGAAAAGAACGGCGCCGTGCCCCAAGGCTACCACATCAAGGTGGCGATCTGGTACGCGATCGTCGGTCTCATCGTGATCCTGCTGAAGGGCATGCTCACCGAACGCATCACGGCCATCATGGCGCGCCGCCAGGGCGTTGAGTTGTAGGCGGGAGGGAGCATCATGGCCAAGACATACAAGGCAGTAAAGATCACCCGGGGCTCCACCGGCTGGGGCGGCCCCCTGGTCATCGAGCCAACCGAACAGCGTAGCAAGGTCGTGTCGGTGACGGGCGGCGGAATCCATCCCGTTGCCGCATTGATCGCCGAAATGACCGGCGCGGAAGCCGTCGACGGCTTCAAGGCGCCGCCGATCGAGAGCGAAATGGCTGTGGTTGTCGTCGATTGCGGCGGCACGGCAAGATGCGGCGTCTATCCGCGCAAGCGCATTCCGACCGTCAATCTGACGCCGGTCGGGCAATCGGGGCCACTGGCCCAGTTCATCACCGAGGACATTTACGTCTCCGGGGTGAAGCCTGCCAACATCACCATGGCGGATGGGTCCGAAGCCAGCACGACTGCAGGCGGAGCGGCGCCGATGATCGGCGGCGGCACCCAATCCGCCTCGACTGCGCATGAATTGCCTAGCGAAGGCGGCATCATCGGGTTCATCAGCACGATGGGCAGGGTCATGGGTCGCGTCGTCGGCATTTTCTTCAATGCCGGCCGCCGGACCATCGACCAGGTCGTCCGCAACGTGCTGCCGTTCATGGCCTTCGTGACCATGCTCATCGGCCTGATCCTGTATACCGGTATTGGCGACGTGCTGGCGCAGCCACTCGGCCCCCTTGCCAACAATATCGTCGGCCTTGTCATCATATCGGCGATCTGCGGGCTCCCTTTCCTGTCGCCGATTCTCGGGCCGGGCGCGGTCATTGCTCAGGTTATCGGCGTCGCCATCATCGGCCCGCAGATTGCCAATGGCACGATCTCGCCCGCAATGGCGCTGCCGGCGCTCTTTGCTTACAACACCCAGGTCGGCTGCGACTTCGTTCCGGTCGGACTGGCTCTCGGAGAGGCAAAGCCGAAGACGATCGAAATCGGCGTCCCGGCGGTGCTGATCAGCCGCCAGTTCATGGGCCCTATCTCCGTTCTGATCGCATGGGTCGTCAGCCTGCTGGTGTTCTAGGGCAGCGTTGAAAAGAGGTTCGCCACAATGACGGTTCTTCTCAGAACACGGGTCACATCCATTGGTCCCGAAGTGGCGGACCTCGCCGAAGGCGGCGTTGTCATCCTGTTTGCGGATGGATCGCCGCCGGAACTTGCAGAAGTCTCCGTGCTCCACAGGACGGAGCACGGACCAAGCGAAGACGCGCCCCAAACCGGCGCGTCACTCTCTTTGGGTTCCGTCTCGGCCACCATCACGGCGGTGGGCGAGACGGCATGGAGCAAGGTTCTTGAGATGGGGCACGTGGTGATCTCCTTCAATGGCGCGACCGCAGCCGAAAGGCCCGGCGAAATCTGTGCGTCGGAGGTCGATACGGACGCCCTCGTGGCCGCGCTGGAAACAGGCGCTATCATCACCATCGCCGCCTGACACAACAATGCCGGCTATGTAGGCTACGGTAAAACCAGAGTATTTGCCATGGAACGCTCGACTATCGTCAGAGTGCATGAAGGTCTGCACGCCCGCCCTGCCACGCGCTTTGTCAAGCTGGCCAAGAGTTTTGAATCCGACGTCGAGATCGTCAAGGACGGCAAGGCCATCTCCGCCAAGAGTTCGGTCAAGCTGATGCTGCTCGAGATCAAGGAAAACCAGGAGGTGGTCGTCCGCGCCACCGGCGCCGATGCGATCGAAGCCGTGGACGCCTTGATCGGCTATCTCGAGAACCCACGGGCCGGTCTCGACCACGACGTGAGGCCCGGTCCAGCAGCACAGGATGGCGCCAACCCTGTGGTTGCTGAGCCCGCGATGGCGATCGTTGCGGACTCCGGCGGCGCGTTGCGCGGCGTCGCGGCAAGCGAAGGCCTTGCCCTGGGGACAGCTTTTGCTCACTTTCCGGCGACCATCCAGACCTACGAACGCGTGCTTCAGCGCGACGAGATTCCCGACGAGATTGCCAGGTTTTGGGCCGCGGTTGCAGCCGTCCAGAAAGGTATGGAAAGGACGCTGGCGGAAGACGATCTGGCTGCCGGCGACCGTGGCATCATCGCTGCCCTGCGCGATATCGCCGCCGATGACACGCTTACGGGAGAGGCCGAGGCCCTGATCAAGGGGGGAGCCGAGGCTGTTTCTGCGACCATTGCGGCAGCGTCGAGGATCGCTGAAGAGTTCAGCGCCATCGATGACCCCTACCTCAATGCCCGGGCCGATGACGTGAACGCTGTCGGAAGGCAGATTTGCCTCTCGCTGCTCGGTCAGGAAGACGATGCGGGTCTTGCAAACATTCCCGAGGGTGCGATCCTGGTGGCCGACGATATCGGCGCCTGGGATCTGGCGCGGGCGCCACTGAAGCGCATCGGCGGCGTGGTTTGCGGTCACGGCGGGGCAACGTCCCACATCGCGATCATCGCGCGTTCGCACGGCATACCCGCGGTGCTTGGACTTGGCGAAAAGATCCAGTCGCTGCGCAACGCCGGCATGGTGGCAGTCGACGGAAATGCCGGCCATGTGTTCGCCGAACCCGATGAGCCGACGCGCAATGATTTTGCCGGCCGGATTGCGGAGGCGAACGCTGAACGGGCCGCTCTCACCGTGTACAAGGACGTCGCGCCCAGGCTCGCCGACGGCACCGTCATCGAGGTCGCGGCCAATATCGGCGCACTCGAGGAAATTGACGCGGCGCTGGATGCGGGCGCCATGGGTGTCGGCCTGTTCCGCACCGAGCTCTTGTTCATGCGCCACATGCATCTTCCTTCGGAAGACATGCAGACGGAGACCTATTCGGCCCTGGCCAGGGCCTTCGCGCCGCACCCGGTCATCATCCGCACGCTCGATATCGGCGGCGACAAGCCCATTGCAGGAATCAAGTTTCCCGACGAGGACAATCCATTCCTCGGCTGGCGCGGCATCCGCATGTGTCTCGACCGGCCGGATATCTTCAAGATCCAACTCCGGGCGCTGCTGAGATCGGCCGTGCATGGCAACATGAAGGTCATGCTGCCGATGGTGTCCGACATCGACGAAGTGAGACGCACGCGGACCCTGATCGAGGAATGCGCCGGCGAATTGCAGTCGCAGGGTGTTCTCCATGCGGCCTTCGATCTCGGCGTCATGATCGAGACGCCGGCCGCGGTGCTCATTGCGCCGCTGTTGGCCAGGGAGGTTTCGTTCTTCTCGATCGGCACCAACGATTTGACCCAGTACATCATGGCAGCCGACCGCCTCAACCCGACGGTGGCAAAGCTGAACGACGTCACCAACCCGGCCGTCATGGCGGCCATCGCCATGACGGCAACTGCCGGGGCCGCGGCTGGGATCATGGTCGGCATGTGCGGAGAGGCGGCAGGGCGGCCCGATCTCATTCCGGCCTTCCTCAACATGGGGGTTACCGAGCTGAGCATGAGCCCGCCGTCGATTCAGCGCGCCAAAAAGGTCATCGCGGACATGTCTGCCAGTGCGGACTAGCCGGAGATCTGGTAACAATCAGGGCAGATGAGCGAGCAGCATGGAGAAGACGGCTGTCAATTCCGATGCAGGGTCCGCACCGAAGGCGGCCGAGACGAATCGATCATGGCGGATATCCGCCGCCATGATCGCGGATTCGACAAGGTGCGGGCGCGCAACTTCATGCTTCAGCTTGGTCGCAAGGCCGCAGCAAAGCGCCACCGGCGCCAGGCAACGAATTTCCAGGTCGGGGTCCGTTTTCCGCATCAGCATCTGACGGGTGGGATCGAAAAAACGGATCGGCCGATGCTCGAGCAATTCGACCAGCAGCGCCGAACAAAGCGAGGCGATGGCGGGAATGTCGGACGAAAGCTCGCCTGAATCGAGCGGACGGTCGAGCAAAGCCGCGTGCCGCTTGATGATTGCAGCATGGACAGCAGCAAAGTCGACCTCGTGAATGCGCGCGTCGTCTATCTTGAGGCCAGCCAGGACTGCCTTTGTCAGGTAATACATGTCGCGGCGGAAACGCCGCTCGTCGGCGTGATGACCTTCGATAGGAAAGTATTCTTCAAACCCTTTTACGGCATGGCTTTCTGCGCCGGTCCAGCTGTCCCGGCGAACAAGCGACTCGACCGCCGACAATGCGTCATCAACGGCGCTGGCGGCATGTCCCAGGACAGCCTCGACGCCGTCGACGGGAAATTGAGACACCTCTCCGAGGCCACGTAGCGGTCGGACTTGACCGGTGCTGTCGTGGCGGCTCTGACGGATCGCATGGCGGGCGTCACGCAGCCGGTCCTTGAGATTGACACGCACTTCTTCGGAAATCTGTTTGAGCATTGTGCCGACTCGTCAGCGTAGTGAGGGTCGATCCCTGCGGAGGCATGCCCTCAAGATTGTCTATCTCGATTTGTATATCATTGAGCGATATCAAGCCAGCGTGCACAGTGGCATTCTGGAAACATTGGAGTGATCGAGTCGGTGCGGTGAACCGCGAGGAGAAGTGCAAGGAGCGGCGCGGGTGCGTGGCCGGGCGGTTCGACAAACCAATTCGAAACCATTGCGCCTCCTGTCGGTTACCGATGCAATCGGATTAATGGGCGAGATCGCAAGTCGAACCCGAAGGGGATACGATTCGGATGGGAAGGTGGCGAGACGCCAAGGACGACGACGAACGCGCCGGATCTGAAGCACAGACAGGCGAGAGCCGGGCGGATCGGCTCAGAATTCGTGCAGCCTGGATGTATTTCGTCGAGCAGATGACGCAGAACGAAATCGCCGCTATTCTGGGAGTCGGGCGGGTGACGGTTGTGCGCATGCTCGCGGAAGCCAGGGCCCGCAACGAGGTCAAGATCACCATTGAGAGCGAGCTGTCGGAAATAGTCGGCCTCGAGCGTGCCCTGGAGAAGGCCTTTGGTCTGGAGCAGGCGCTCGTGGCCCCGCTTTCCACGCCGGAGTCGGATCCCATTCCGGCGATTGCCGCCAAGACGGGAAGCTTCTTGTCCGACACGATGAAATCGGGCATGCGTGTAGGCGTCGGATGGGGCAGGACACTGTTCAGCAGTCTGCAATTCATCAGCGCCCGTTCGCTCGCCGATTTCAAGGTAATCTCGCTGCTTGGCGGCGTCGGCGTTGCGCGGCGCTTCAACCCGGCGGAATTCGCCTGGCGCTTCTCCCAGGTGTTTCAAGGGGAGGGCTACCTGATACCGACCCCTGCCGTGGTCGACAGCCTGGAGACGAAGGTGGCGCTGGTCAACCGCTGCGGTCTGCAGGAAATTTTCGATATGGCCAACGGGCTGGACGCGGTGCTCCTGAGCATCGGCGGCATTGCGTCGGCCACGACTTTTTACCGGGGCGGCTTTCTCAAGGAGGCGGAGCGCGAGGCGCTGGTCTCGCGGGGAGCAGTCGGCGACCTGCTGTTCCACTTTTTTGACCGCGACGGCGTGCTGGTAGACCATCCCATCAACCAGCTCGTGATGTCTGTCGATGTCGACCGGTTGAAGAAGGCGCCGATGCGCATTCTGACATCCGGGGGCGCGGAAAAGATAGATGCGCTGCTTGGCGCCATGCATCTGATTGCGCCGACGATTCTCATCACCGACGAGGAGAGCGCGCGAAGAATGCTTGCCGCAAAGGAAAATCGCGAGAAGCCCTAGCACCAATCGAAATTCAGGTTTCGGGCGTGGCGCGCCGCGTGCCGAAGGCATATGGCCAAAGTCGCCCAGTTCGGCGTCGCGAAGCCTCGACGGACTGCCGTTTTTCCCGGCCGGAATTTGCCATCTAATTCGCTGGAGGAGAAGCCGCTTCGAATGGCCAGGAAAATTTAAGCACGCATGCCCCGCGATTTTTCGGGACCCTTGCGTTATATCACGGCAACCCGACCTGGCGCGGGTCGAATGTGCCGGAAAATGCGGCCCCATGGCGCGCCAAAACTTCCGGCGAATAATCAGGGATAGCGACGAGATGACGATGCACAAGAATTTTATCGGCGGAATCTGGACCGATGGCCAGGAGGCCGGCGACAATATCAATCCCTCCGACACCGGGGACATCGTCGGCACCTATGCGCGTGCCTCGCGCCAACAGGCGGAAGACGCCATCGGCGCGGCGCGTGCTGCTTTCCCTGCCTGGTCGCGATCGGGCATCCAGCAGCGCCACGACATTCTTGCCAAGGTTGCCAGCGAGATTCTCGCGCGCAAGGACGAGCTTGGACGGCTGCTCGCCCGCGAGGAAGGCAAGACGCTTCCCGAGGCGACCGGCGAAGTGGCGCGCGCGGCGCAGATATTCGACTTCTTTGCCGGAGAGGTGCTTCGTCTGGCCGGGGAAAAGCTTGCCTCGACCCGTCCGGGGGTCGAGGTCGAGATCACCCGCGAAGCAGTTGGTGTTATCGGCATCATTACGCCTTGGAACTTTCCGATCGCCATTCCTGCCTGGAAGATTGCGCCGGCTCTGGCCTATGGCAACTGCGTCGTGTTCAAGCCCGCCGATCTGGTGCCGGGATCGGCCTGGGCGCTTTGCGACATCATCGTGCGCGCCGGCGTTCCGGAAGGTGTCCTCAACCTGGTCATGGGACGCGGGTCCGTGGTTGGCGAGACGATCCTGAACGACGACCGCATCGACGCTATTACGTTCACCGGCTCGGTCGGCACCGGCAAGAAGGTGGCGACGGCATCGGTGGAGCGGATGCGAAAGTTCCAGCTGGAGATGGGCGGCAAGAACCCGCTGGTGGTGCTTGACGATGCAGATCTCGGGATCGCTGTGGAGTGCGCCGTCAACGGAGCTTATTTCTCGACAGGGCAGCGCTGCACAGCGTCATCGCGCCTTGTGGTGACCGAGGGCATTCACGACAAGTTCGTCGCTGCATTGACCGAGCGGCTCAAGGGCCTGGTGGTCGACGACGCGCTCGGCTCGGCAACCCATATCGGTCCGGTTGTCGACCAGTCGCAACTTGATCAGGACAATTCCTACATCGACATTGGCAAGGCGGAAGGCGCAAATCTCGTCTGGGGCGGCGAAAGGCTGAACCGCGAAAAGCCGGGCTTCTACCTGCAGCCGGCGCTGTTCACCGAGACGACGTCGGGCATGCGCATCAACCGCGAGGAGATTTTCGGTCCCGTGGCCAGCGTCATGCGCGTCAAGGACTATGACGAGGCGCTTGCCGCCGCCAACGACACACCTTTCGGCCTGTCGTCCGGCATCTGCACGACCAGCCTCAGGCACGCGTCGCATTTCCGCCGCAACGCCGAGGCCGGCATGGTGATGGTCAATCTGCCAACTGCCGGCGTCGACTATCATGTGCCGTTCGGCGGCCGTAAGGGGTCGTCCTACGGGCCGCGCGAGCAGGGCCGCTATGCCGCCGAGTTCTACACCACGGTGAAGACGGCTTACACTTTGCCATAGTAGCGCGATTGGGTCCTGATCCTGTGGCGAATATCGATTTTGCCATAGGCGAAGCCGAAGGGACACTTGTTAGGCCGAAGATGTTCCTGGGGAAACCAATGTACCGCAACATCCAGTTTCAGGTGCTCCGAGATTGTTTTGTGCTCGCGAACTCAGCCGTTTTTCCCGCGATCGGGAAGCCGAAGCGCTTCAAGAATGATAGACTTATTGATTTCAGGACCAAGAACTATAAAAAATATCTAGATATATTGTTCACATACATAAATTTCTGTCATAGACCCTTGTGTATCGATTCGGCAGCGCTTGTATTTCCCCCTAATGGCGCCAATTACGGCCATTTACTACTGGAAAGCGTTCCTATATTATATTATCTGAACAAAATTCGCTACGATAAGCCAATAATAGTAACAGAATCTATATATAGCAGAATGTACGCTCGCGATTATATCGATTTGTTTGGTGATCTTCATTTTATTAGAATACCAAAGCGCGGCTCCTTGAAGGTAAGCAGCCTTTATTGCGCCAGCAACATTTCAAGCATTCTCGATTATTCCAAAGGAAATGGGAAAGAGCTTTTGTTGGAAACCCGAGAGTTCTTGTTGGAGAAATTATGCACCGAGAAATATGATATAAATGAGAAGAAACTATTGTTCATTTCACGCAACAACGCTCGTCGAAATATCGCGAATGAAGAAGAGATAGAAAATATTCTTCGAAAATTTGGATTCGAGACGGTCCATTCCGAGAATATGAATGTCGCGGAACAAGCCAGAATGTTTTCTCAGGCGTCCGTCGTATTTGGCGCACATGGTGCTGGATTGGGCAATACGCTCTTTATGAAGCCTGGTTCGACCGTTATTGAAGCCAGCTACCCCATTCCCTCCAAGCAAGATCGAAACCTCTACAGACTCAGTCGACTCATCGATAATAAACATTACTTCATACAAGGAGTCTTACAGGATTACGATTTAAAGGCAGGCCGACAAGACGATTTCATACTGGATCCCGTCGAATTGAATAGCTTGCTTGAGCTGATTCTTCGGTAGACTTCGAAAAATACGATTTTGCGGGGATTGTTTGCGACCGGAAATGATCCATGCCAACTGGACACCTCGAAGAACCTCCCCATTTCGGCGTATTTCTGATTCACTCGGCTGGTGATTTGCGCGGAGGCGATGATGCGTGGACAGGCCGGGTTCTGGGACATTGACGAACGCTAT